>JBGTHX010000513.1:0-30419 GCA_041746055.1 Lewinella sp.
CGGCCTCGGCACCAGCGGTTACATTAGTACCAGTCCTTACCTGAGCCAGGACGTTATACAGAACTACACCAAGCAGTGGGATGCCAATGCCATCGTCGAGCCCTTCGCCGACTTCCGCCTGGAACTGACGATGGACCGGAACTTCACCGAGAACTATACCGAGACCTTCAAGGTCCTCGAGAAGGGGCCGGACGTTCCGTTCACCCACAGCGTACCGGTACGCGACGGATCCCTCACCTTCAGCAACGGCGGGGCGCTGAGCCTCTTCAATCAGGATACCACCAACCTGAATAATCTCTTCGCCAGCTTCGAGTCCAACCGCCTCATCATCAGCCAGCGGCGCGGCGGTAGCCGGCCCCACGCCGATCCCGATCTCGCCGCCCAGGGCTATTCCTACGGCTACGGCCCCAACCAGCAGGAAGTACTGCTGCCGGCCTTCCTGGCGGCCTACCGCGGGGAGGATGCCAGCAGCGTCAATCTCGATCCCTTCGCCCTTACCGGTGCCCCGAACTGGCGACTGACCTGGAATGGTCTCGACCGGGTGGGAAACTTCGGCGATATTTTCCGCCGGGTCAACATCAGCCACGGCTTCCAATCTACCTTCACCATATCGAGTTACGGCACCAGTCTGGATTACCTCGACGCCCTGGAGGAGCAGACCAATCCCGGTCTGGAAGGCTACGACACCGTTACCCTCAACTTCTTCCCCCGCATCGAGATCCCGAATATCTCTGAAGCCAAAGCCTTCGCGCCGTTGCTGAGCATCGATGCGGAACTGGTCAACGGACTGTCGGTGAACTTCGCCTACACCACCAACGAGACGCGCAGCATCAACGTGGTGAGTAAACTGCTCTCCGAGAGCGTGGGCAAGCAGATCATTGGTGGATTCGGTATCGTGCTGCAGGACATCCAGATCGGCCTGTTGCAGGGTCGCCAGCGCACCCGCGAACCCGCCACCGATCCGAACGCCACGAACGGCGGAAGGCCCGGCCAGGGCAACAGCCGCAGCGGCGGCCGCCTCAACGTGAGCGATATGGACATCCAGTTCAACTTCAGCCTGCGCGACGAGAAGTCCTACGCCAGCCGCCTGCTGCCGCCCACCCGCGAGATCATCGAGGGGGCCCGCATCTTCACCCTCGCGCCCTCCGTGGAGTACCAGCTCAACCGGCGGCTCAGCCTGCGGGCCTTCTTCGATTACCGCAAGACCACCCCCTTCAACCCCCTCGGTTTCCCCCAGACGGCGGCCAGCGGCGGCGTGGTCGTGCGCTTCCAATTGAACTAGAAGGCCCTCTAAGTAGTACGGTAGTACGGCATTTCCGTTCTTTGCCGAGCCGACCCTACCCAACTACCTACCAAGATTACATGAGCACTCCCCAATTCTATCCCCTACGCGTCAGCCGGCTGCAGCCGGAAACCGGTCAGGCGGTTAGCGTGTACTTTGAATTACCGGCCGCGGACCGGACCGCCTTCAACTACCGCGCCGGTCAGTATCTCACCCTGCGCTTCAACATCGAAGGCAAGGAGGAGCGCCGTGCCTACAGTATGTGCTCCGCTCCCCACCAGGACGAACTGGCCGTTACCGTGAAGCAGGTGAAGGGCGGTAAAGTGAGTAACTACATCGCCCGACAGCTGAAGGCCGGCGACACCGTGGACGTCATGCCGCCCATGGGCCGCTTCCTCGCCGAGGTCGACCCCGCCGCACGCCGCCGCTACTACCTCTTTGGCGCGGGTAGCGGCATCACCCCGCTGATGTCGATTCTCCGCTCGGTGCTGGAGGAGGAGCCCAAGTCGGAAGTGATCCTCCTGTACGGCAACCGCGACGAGGATAACATCATCTTCAAGCAGCAGCTCGACGCCCTCGAGAAGAAGTACGCCGGCCAGCTCACGGTCGAACACACCCTCAGCCGCCCGAAGAAATACACCACCAGCGGACTCAAGGGGCTCTTCAAGCGCAGCCACACCAAGTGGGAGGGTCCGAAGGGCCGCATCGATCGCAAGTCGCTGGTCGATTTTCTGTCGCGCCACCCCGCCGACAGCCGCGACAGCCGCTACTATGTCTGTGGTCCCGGCCAGATGATCGACAACGTGGAGGCCGCCCTGCTGGGCCACGGCATCGACGAGAAGCACATCCACGTCGAGCGATTCGCCTCCGCCAGCAACACGGGTGGCGACGGACGCAGTAAGAGCATGGGCGGCACGGTCAATGTGAAGCTGTCCCGGGAGTCGGTCACCGTGGAGCTCCTCCCCGGACAGACCATCCTCGACGGCCTCCTCGAAGCCGGCCATACCCCGCCCTACAGCTGCCTGGCGGGCGCCTGCTCCACCTGCATGGCCCGCGTGGAAAAGGGCGGCGTAAAGATGGAAGTCTGCTACGCCCTGGATGATTCCGAGGTGGAGGAAGGCTACATCCTCACCTGTCAGTCGCACCCGACCACCCCGGAGGTTGACATCGATTTCAACGTGTAGGGACCGCAGGGTGCGCAAATCGCGGGATTCCGGCAATGTCAGAGTAACATTATCGCGTTTAACCGCAGAAATGGGGGGAAGGGAGCGTATATTTAATCTATCGCTTTTTCCCGCTTTCATGGCTACCCGTACTTTGCTATCGCATGTTATCGTGCTCCTGCTCCTATGTAGCAGTGCCCGCACCGGTGCGCAAACTATGATCGGGCCGGAAGGACAGCGCGAATGCGACCCGGTCCTGGCCGCCAACGGGCAAACGCTTTACTTCACCCGTCCCGACCACGTCCGCAATCAGGGCACTGACGATAAGGCCGATATCTGGATCCGCCAGCGGAAAACGGACGGCGGGTGGACCGTTGCCCTTAATCCCGGCTCCCCGGTCAACTCCTTTGGCGACGACCGCCTCCTCAGCTGTAGCGTGGATGGCAACCGACTCGCCGTTCTGCGTGGTGCCCCCGACCGCCGCGTGGACCTCCTCGAACGCGACGGCCGCAACTGGCGCGTCATCGGGAATTGGAAGCTCCCCGCCGAAGCGATCGATCCGGAAGAGCTCACCTTCAGCGCTACCGGACAGGAACTCATATACAGCCGCCGGAAGCACGACGGTGCCTCCAGTGATCTCTTTCTACGTCGCGCCCTGCCGAAGGGAAAGTGGTCCGCCGAGCAGCCCCTCACCTTCCTGAATAGCCCCGCCAACGAAAGCAAGCCCCAACTGGCCGCCGACGGCCGTTCCCTCTACTTCCGCCGCGGCGGGGGCAAATGGTTTCGGCAGTCCGACCGCGGCAAGGCCCCCGTGGCGGTAGATATTCCGAGCCGCTTCCTCCAGCTGGCCGCCACCGACGAACTGCTGGTAGCCACCTCCGATGACCTGGGGCAGGATGAACGCCTTTACCGTGCGGGTGTCACTCCCGCGGCCCTCTGTCCGGCCGGCCGTATCAGCTACGGTACCCTCGGTAATCCTCCGGCTCCGGGCCGGGAGACCGTCGACGTACCCCTCAGTTCCGGTACCGAATTGCGCGTACGTCCCGACGTACTGCAACGCTACGCGGTGGTCGTGCGGGAGGGGGAGGTGCCCTTCCCCGAAAGCGCTATCCCCCCGGTCACCGATACTCGTCCCGCCGGTAGCCTGGCGAGCCTGCGGGGGATCTCCGGGGAGGACCGCGAGGCCTACCTGCGGCAGTCGCTCGAGGCCCGGCAGCGGGAACTCGCCCGGCTTGACCAGCTGCGGCGCCAACGCTACGTCGAGCGGGAGAACTATACCAATCCGCCAACAATGGAAACCATCGATACCCTGCCTCCGGCGGATTCGACGGCCAGCTTCCGCAGCCGCTACGCACGGGAACTCACGGAACTGGACCGGATGAAGGAGAAATTCCGGCGGCAGCAGGAGGAACGGCTCCGCGAACGGCAGCAGGACGGCTACGTGGATCTCGACTGGAACGAACCCGAGGGGCCCGCGCCGGATAGCATCCGGAGCGTAGACACCGACGACCTGCAGGCGCGCGTGCGATCCGGCCTCTATCCCAACCAGCGGTACGCCCCGGCCGATCGCCGGCCCTGGGAGAATGACATCCGCATTGGTAGTCCGGCGCCTCCCACGGCCCTGGATGCCAAGTACGCCCGCCAGGTAAGGGAGCTGGAGGCACTCCGTGCTCAGCTGCGGGAAGCCACGGGGGAGGCCCGTCCCGCCGACCTGCAGTCCAAAGGAGACGTCGGATCAGCCCCGGAAATTTATTCTTCTGCCCGACCGGCCGTAGCAGTGGGGATCACCTTCATTGCCCACACCGCCTACCTGAATTCAGCGGGCTATGAGGCCCTGGATGCCCTGGCCGAACGCGTGAGGGGAGCCCCCGGGCTCGTGGAGATCCGGGTGCACACCGCCCCGGACCTGGAACGCCGGGAGGCCCAGCGGCTAAGCGAAGAGCGGGCGGTCACGATCCGCAATTTTCTACTGGAGGCCGGTAACCACCCCGAGAATTTCCGGGTGGTGGGTTACGGAAATCACCAGCCGGACGGCGGGGAACGCGTGGAGATCGTCGAATAGCCGCTGCTAGAGTTCGATGATCTTGCCGGACTGGGCGATCTGGAAGCGCCGGGCCGTGCTGCCGCTGGCCTGATAGTCGAATTTTTTCCCTCCGCCCTGTCCGCTTACCTGGTAGATCATCAGCGCCTCCGTGATAGCGGCGGTGGTCTGGGTCAGCTCCTCACCATCGTAGCTCGTACCCGCCAGAATGAGCCGGTCGATGACCTCCTCGGTTTTCGGGCTTAGGGTGACCAGGGTGTAGTGGTACTGCGCCAGGTCGGCCCGCCAGTACACGAGGCCCGTGTAGTTGTCTGCCTCCGGCAGCCGCAGGCACGCCACGAATTCGGTGAATTCGTCGTTGACCTGGGTAGGCTCCATCGGGATCAGGAACTGGTCTACCATGCGCGAGGGCAGGGGAGGCGTTTCCTTGCTGATGCGGCGCACGGTATCCTCGCCGAGGGTGATGGGCAGGGGCAGTTCGGGGAACTGTTCGAGAAAGTGGGAGAAGCGGATGCGGGGGGTATCGGTCATAGGGTCGGACGGTAGCTACCATATACACCCACCATGGAAGCATGGTTCACCGGGGTTCCGTGGCCGGTTTTTGGAGGACGATAGCGAAGGTCTTCCAGCGCACCACGCTGCCGCGCCGGTCCATGGGTTCCTCCAGCCAGAGGGGATCGGTGAGATCATCCAGTTGCCAGCCGGTGGACAGTAAGCGGTCGAGGAGGCGTACCGGTGGAAAGTACTTTTCCCACTGCTCGCGTTTCAGGAAGTTGAGGGGCGTGACGGCTACCATGCGGCCGCCGGGCTTCAGTACCCGCCACCATTCGGTTAAGGCTAGGAAGGGGTCGGGGATGCGGTCGATGAGGAAGGTGTTGAAGAGCAGGCCCAACGAGGCATCGGGAAAGGGCAGGGCAGCCGCATCCGCCAGAGCGAAGTGAAGATTTGGCAGGGTATGGCCCGAGAAGGAATCGTGGCCGAATCCGAAGCGCAGCAGGTTGGCCGTGACGGTCTTGCCCTGCGTCCAGTACTCACTGGCTTGCCGAAGCATCTGGTAACTAAAATCTATACCGTAGCAGTCCCATCCGGAGTGGTCGCGGGACAGGTCGCCGATCAGCCGGCCGACGCTGCAGCCGATATCAGCCACCGCGCAGTTGGTGCTTTCCGGCAGCCAGCGGGACAGATAGTCGGCCAGGGGCTGGAAGGGGTATCCGCCGTTGATTTCGTCGGCGAGGTGGAGCGCGGTTTGCCGGGCTACGAGCTCGTCGTAGCGCTCATAGACGTCCTGCCGGGTCTCGTCTTCTGACTTGTGGTAGTAGAGGGGAATGCCCCGCCGTTCGCCGGGGGGAGGGGGGAGCAGCGTGCCGAAGGCGGCCACCGCCTAGGCGCTGAAGGAAGTACCGCAGCCGCAGGTATCCTTGGCGTTAGGGTTGTTGAAAGTGAAACCGCGGTTCTCGAGGCCCGTGGCCCAGTCGATCTCCATCCCGAGCAGGTAAAGGGCGTGGCCGGGCTTCATGAGTACCTGTTCTTCGCCGACCATGAACTGCTGGTCGTCGTCCTGGGCCAAGTCGAAACCAAGCTGGTATTCGAAGCCGGAGCAACCGCCACCGCGAACGCCTATGCGCAGGTGGTGGTCTCCATCCACGCCGAGTTCGTTACGCAGGCGCTTGAGCTGCTCCATGGCGGATGGCGTAATGGAAATCGGGGTGGTCTTGGTAGTTGACTTAACTTCGGCGCTCATAAACGATATATTAATTACTGGGCACTTAACAGCGGCATAGCCCGCATGGTTGCCCACCAATCTCCGCCCGTGGTCATGCTTGAGCTACTTCTTTGGACGGTTCCCGTCCTGATCACCGTGGTGCTCGTCTGGCTGATCGCCGGGGTGCTGACCCGCTTCCGCGAGGCCGTCAACGCCCTGGAACGCAAAGTGAACGACCCCGCACCCGCGTCCCCCGCCTCCGAACCGGTGGACCCCGTTGCCCTGAGGCTACAGGCCTGCGAACGCTTCACCCTCATGCTGGAGCGCATCGCCATTCCGAACCTGCTGCTGCGCCTCCCGCCGGACGGGGAAACGCCCGTACGGGAATACCGCGCCGAACTGCTGCTCGCTATCCGCCAGGAGGTCGAGTATAACATCACCCAGCAGATCTACGTGAGCGACTCCCTGTGGTCGATCATTACCCAGACCCGCGACAACGTCAGTCTCCAGATCGCCCGCGCCGCCGAGGAAGCTACATCGAGCCGGCAGGTGGCCGAGCGGCTACGTACCTTCAGCAATCAGCAGGCGGAGAACCCCGTGGCTCTGGCGCAGGGGGCGATCCGGCGGGAAGCGGCGTCGGTACTTACTCGAAGTTAGGCTGATATCGATTTACCAATTACCATTGACGGCTCAGCCCGTTACGCTCGTGTATCCGGAAACAAGAGAAAGCGCCATCCCGGAAACCGGAATGGCGCTTCGCTCAGGAAGTATATTTTAGCAGGCTATACCGCGAAACTCTCCCCGCAGCCGCATTCGCGGGTAGCATTGGGATTGTTGAAGGCGAAGCCCTTACCGTCCAGTCCGCCGCTGAATTCCAGCTTGGAATTGCAGAGGTACAGGAAGGACTTTAGGTCGCAGACGATGGTTTCACCATTGTCCTCGAAGACCTGATCCTTGGGCTTGAGTTCGTTGTCGAAATCGAGCTGGTAGGACAGGCCGGAACAGCCCCCGCTGGTGATGGACACCCGCAGGAAATAATCGGTGGGAAGACTTTTGACCTCACGGATCTCACGCAGCCTTTCCTTCGCGCTGTCGGCGACAAAGAGCATGGCAGGGTAGGTTTAGTGGGAAGCGACGATGGACGCTTCGGTCTGTACGCCGTTCTTGATCTGGTAGTCCTTGATGGCACCCTTGATGGCGTCCTCGGCGAGTACCGAACAGTGGATCTTGACGGGCGGCAGGGCCAGTTCCTCTACGATGGCCATGTTGTCGATGGCCAGGGCCTCGTCGACGGTCTTACCCTTTAGCCACTCGGTGGCGAGGCTCGAACTGGCGATGGCGGAACCGCAGCCGAAAGTCTTGAACTTGGCTTCGGTAATCTTATTGGTGATGGGGTCAACCTCGATCTGCAGGCGCATGACGTCACCACACTCGGGAGCACCTACGAGGCCGGTGCCTACGTTGTTGCTGTTCTTATCGAGCGTGCCCACGTTACGCGGGTTCTTGAAGTGGTCGAGGAGTTTTTCGCTGTATGCCATGATGGAAGGAATTAAGGAATAATGGGGATGAGGAGTAAAGGCGGAGGCTAGTATATAACAGGATTAGAAGACAAAAAGATGAAAGGTGACGTGAACCGCCTTATCCCCTCACCGCCTTGTCCCCTTACTCCTTGCTTAATGCTCCGACCATTCGATCGCGTCGATGTCGATGCCTTCCTTGTACATTTCCCAGATGGGGCTGAGGTCACGCATGTGGTTAACGCCTTCGGCTACCTTGGCTATGGTCTCGTCGATGTCCTCTTCGGTAGTGAAGCGGCCGAGGCTGAAGCGGAGGCTGGAGTGCGCCAGGTCATCGCCCAGGCCGAGAGCGACCAGTACGTAGCTGGGCTCGAGGCTGGCGGAGGTACAGGCCGATCCGGAGGAAACGGCGATGTTCTGGTTGAAAGTCATCATGAGGCCTTCGCCTTCCACGTGCTTGAAGCTGATGTTGGTGACGTGGGGCATGCGGTGCTCCTGGTCGCCGTTCACATAGGATTCTTCCAGCATGGAAGTGAGGGCGCTCTGGAGCTTGTCGCGGAGATTGCTCAGGCGCTCGGCGTCCTGGGCCATCTCTTCCTTGGCGATCTCGGCGGCCTTGCCGAATCCGACAATACCGGGTACGTTCAGGGTGCCGGAGCGCATGCCGCGCTCGTGTCCGCCACCGTCCATCTGGCTGGTAACCTTCACGCGGGGGTTCTTGCGGTTAACGAAGAGGGCACCGACGCCTTTGGGGCCGTACATCTTGTGGCTAGTGAAGGCCATCAGGTGAACGCCCATGGCTTTCGGGTCGACGGGAATCTTGCCCACCGCCTGGGTGGCGTCGGACATGAACAGTACGCCGTGCTTGGCGCAGATGTCGCCGATAGCCTTCATGTCCTGGATCACGCCGGTTTCGTTGTTGGCCCACATGATGGAGACCAGGACGGTCTTGTCGGTGATGGCGTTCTCGAGATCTTCGAGGCTGATGCGGCCCTGGCGATCTACGTTGAGGTAGGTGACTTGTCCGCCCATCTTCTCCACCTTCCCGCAGGCGTCGAGGACGGCCTTGTGCTCGGTCTTGGCGGTGATGATGTGGTTGCCTTTGCGCTGGTACATCTCGAAGACGCCCTTGATGGCCAGGTTATCCGACTCGGTCGCGCCGCTGGTGAATATGATCTCCCGCTCGTCCACGTTGATGAGGTCGGCGATCTGCTGACGGGCGGTTTCCACGGCTCCCTCCGCTTTCCAGCCGAAGGGGTGATTGCGGCTGGCGGCATTGCCGGGGTTCTCGTAGAAGTAGGGAATCATCGCATCTACCACCCGGGGGTCGGTGGGGGTGGTGGCGTTGTTGTCGAGGTAAATAAGGCGCTGGCCCATAGGTATATATCTTAGATCGTTGTCGATTAACTCCATGGTAACACCTGTGGTATGGTTTGGTTGGGGGACAGGTGTGATGAGTGAATTGCCCGCACCCGCTCGTCATCCCGGCGGGAGGGGGTGAGGCCCCGCACGCTGCAGTACTGCTGGTGGCGGGCTTCGGCGCGGTAGAAGGCATCGACTACGGCCACGTCGGTGGCGGGATCGAAACCGCGGGTGCGCAGCCGGTCCAGCAGCTGGCGGGCGATGGCCAGTTGCTCGTCGTCGGAGAGGGAAAAAATGGCGGAGCGGTACTGTCCCGTCCCTTTGCCCCGGTTGATCTCGAAGTTGTGGAGGGTAAAAAACTCAATCAAGAGGGTTTCGGTGGATAGGGTCCGCGTGTCATACTTGACAGCGACCACTTCGGCGTGGCCGGTATCCTTCTTACAAACGTCGTGGTAGGTAGGGTCGGCGACGTGGCCTCCCGCGAAGCCTGTCTGGGTCGTGAGTACCCCGGGCAGTTGCCGCAGGTGGTACTCACGACCCCAGAAACAGCCGCTTCCGAGCAGCAGGGTAGCCCTTCAGGCTTCCTTGTTGTCGAGTTTGCCGTGCTCGGCCTCGTACGTTTCGCGGGGGATGAACTTGATAGACAGGCTGTTCACGCAGTGGCGGGTATTCTTCTCCGTAAAGCGCTCGCCGCTGAAGACGTGCCCGAGGTGACCGCCGCAGTTGTTGCAGAGGATCTCCACCCGCCGGCCGTCGGCGTCGCGGACGTGCTCGATGGCACCGGGCACCTCATCGTCGAAGCTGGGCCAGCCGCAGCCGCTGCTGAACTTATCGTGGCTGTCGTACAGGGGGGCTTCGCAGCGGCGGCAGACGAATACGCCGTCCTGCTTGAAGTTATTATACTCTCCCGTGAAGGGCATTTCGGTGCCTTTGCGGGCGATCACGCGCTCTTCATCGGGGGTGAGGGTGTTCCAGGATTCTTTCGTTTTCATGGAGGGAAAACAAACGGATTGTGGTGAAGGTTGGGGGTGGCCGTTTGGCTGATGCAGGTGTCGGGTGTCGGGTTGCTCGTGTGGCTGATGCGGGTGTCAGGTGTCGGGTGTCGGGTTGCCCACGGTGCTGAAGCGGGTGTCGGGTGTCGGGTGTCATACTTCCCCCGGGAGTGAGGGCCTCTAGGCCCGGTGCATCCATTGCCCCTGATCAGGATCGGGCTTGGAGGCCCTCCTCCCTTGCCGAGCTACAGGCCCGCGAATCAGAAGTTTCAGGCACCTGCGCACCGCCGCAAAAGCAAAACAGTGGATCAGTGGAGAGTAAGGGTCGATAGGGAAAAGTTCCAACCCACCAAAGGCTAAAATTCACCGGGATACCCGACACCCGACACCAGCCACCCAGAAACTCCCGTAGCAAAGGAATCCACCCATCCATGGGCTAAAATCCAGCGGAAAACCCGACACCTGACACCCGACACCCGACACCAGCCCCCCGGAATAATCCGATAGCAAAGACTTCCAACCTAACCAAATGGCTAAAATCCAGCGGAAAACCCGACACCCGAAACCAGCCACCAGGAACCTCCCGATAGCCACCGATTCCAACCCACCGAAAAGCTAACATCCACCGGGAAAAACCCGACTACTCCTCCTCCACCACGAAATCGTAGCTCTCCATGATCACGTTGGCGAGTAGCTTGGAGCAGGCCAGTTCCACCTTATCATGGGCATCCTGCTCGTTGTCGGCGTCGAGCTCCATGGTCACGTGCTTGCCGATGCGGACGTCGGAAACGCCCTGTAGGCCGAGGTTCGGCAGGTTCTTGACGACCACCTTGCCCTGGGGGTCGAGCAGTTCGGCTTTGGGCATGATGTTGATGTGGGCGAGGAACTTCATAAGCGCGAGGGGGCGACGGCGGGCGGGTAAACCAGGTTAAGAAAAATGTAGACCACGACGATGAAGGGGAAGGCCGAGGTCCACAGGAACAGCAGCAGCAGGACTGCCACGGCGGCAAAGATATACCGCGTCTCATTCCCGGCCCACCCGAAGCCCTTGAGTTTAAAGGAGAACATCGGGTGCTCGCTCACCAGCAGGTAACTCATAAGCAGGATGGAGGGGTAGAGCACGAAGCGGCTGGTGATGTAGGGCGCCCAGTCGGGGTTCACGGCCACGATAAGCATGAGGCCGACGGCGTATACGGTGCTCGTCGGGGTGGCCATGCCGATGAAGTTTTCCGACTGCCGCGTATCCAGGTTAAACTTGGCGAGGCGCAGGGCGCTGAAGAGAGCTACGAAGAGGGCGGGGGCGGCGTACCAGGTCCAGGTGATGGAGGGCGGGTCCGCGGGTGCTGGGGAAGCGGGCAGGAGCAGGAGCACGTAGTAGATCACGGCGGGCACCACCCCGAAACTCACCATATCGGCCAGGCTATCGAGCTCCTTACCATGCTCGCTGCTGACGTTGAGGGCGCGGGCCACCAGGCCGTCGGCGAAGTCGAACCAGCCGGCGGCAAAGAGGAACCAGAAGGCGGGGATGAACCGCAGGTCCAGTATGCAAACGAGGGCCGCGCACCCGCAGAACAGGTTGAGCAGGGTGACGAAGTTGGGGATCCAGGCTTTCACGGCGGGTAAGTTAAACCTTTGTTAGGGTAAGGACACTTTCCCAGCATTCGGGCGTACCTAGTGCGTCTACCGATCAGTTATTTATGCGCTAGCTTCGATACTATGATCCGACTTTACGCTTTGGTCCTCGGTCTGTTCACGGCCGCGGCGGCGTTGGCCCAGCCGGCTAACGACGACTGCGCCAACGCCGTAGTGCTGCCCCCGCAGATGGATTACTGTTCCGGTTCGGCGGCCTTCACCAACGAAGGGGCCACCCCCTCCCTGGACCCTGCCGGCTACCCCATTTGTATCGACGAGACCGATGAGATCAAGGACGTCTGGTTCAGCTTCGTGGCCCAGCGCAACTCCGTCTCCATCCAGGTCATCGGCAAGGAACCCGCCAACCGCCGCGGTACGCTCGGTGCGCCCCAGTTTGCCCTGCTGGAGGGCGACTGCACCAACCCGGCCGGCGTAGCCTGCCGCTCCACCTTCGTAGCCGGGAACAATACCCCCAACAGCGGCTCCCTGATCTATAACCAGCTGCAGCGGGGAGAGACCTACTATATCCTCGTCGGCAGCCGTAACGGCGGTGAAGGCACCTTCGAGCTCTGCGTCAACCAGTTCGACGCCCCCCCAAGCCCGAGCAGCGACTGCGCCACGGCGGTGCTGCTGTGCGACAAATCGCCCTTCGCAGTGGATTACCTGCAGGGGCGCGGAAACGACGATGACGATCTGCTCTCCGACAATATCACCTGCCAGAGCCGACCCGAGGAGTTCAACAGCGCCTGGTATAAGTGGACCTGCGACGAGTCCGGTACCCTGGAATTCGACATCACCCCGCTCGGCTCCGCCTACAACGAGGACCTCGATTTCGTGCTCTATGAGCTCACCAACGGCATCGACGACTGCGGCAGCCGGGAAGTGCTGCGGCAGATGTTCTCCGGCGAGAACGGGGGAGACCCCGACAGCAGCATCCCCTGCTTCGGAGCCACCGGCCTCGGGCCGCTCCCCACCGAGGAACCGATCGAGGAATGTGGCTGTACACCCGGCGATAATAATTACGTCCGCTACCTGGACATGGAGGCGGGTAAGTCGTACGCCCTGGTGATCATGAACTTCACCGGGTCCGGGGAGGGCTTCGACATCGCCTTCGGCGGTACCGGCACCTTCCTGGGGCCGGAAGCCAGCATCACCTACACCACCCTCAATAACAACGGGGAGACCTGCGTAGGGGAGGCCGTCACTTTCCAGGACCAGTCCAGTTCCATCGACGGCATCGAGGCGTGGGACTGGGACTTCGGTCCCGACGCCACGCCGCGCTACGCCAGCGGCGCCGGTCCCCACGACGTAGTGTTCGGCCGCGCCGGCACCCCCGACGTGACCCTGGCCATCACCAGTACCCGCAACTGCGTGGAGTACATCACGGCCAATGAGCTGGCGGTGGTGTGCTGCAGCGACCAGTTCAGCGGTACGGCCCGGGTCTCGGACGTTACCTGCGCCGGAGCCCAGGACGGTGCCATCGCCTTTACCGGAGGGAGCACCGTACCGGGAGCCACGCTGTCGTACCGGTGGAGCAACGGGGCGACTACAGCCTCCCTCAGCGGACTGGACGTGGGCGACTACAGCGTCACCATCAGCGACGGCTCGGGCTGCGAGGCCAGCTACGATTACAGCGTGCGGGGTTCGGCGGCCTTCGTCTTCGACACCCTCGTGGTGCGGCCCGACTGTGGCGGCGGCACCAACGGCGCCCTGGAGTTTACGATCGTATCGGGTGGTATTACTCCCTATGAATACAGCTTCAATGGAGCAGCCTTTTCCACCAACAACCGTATGGACAACCTCAGCGCGCAGCTCGTCAACGTGCGGGCCCGGGATTCCCTGGGTTGCGAGGTGGAGCAGGACATCCTGGTGGATGAGCTCCGGCTGGATATCCTGGATGGCAGTTCCCTATTCCAGGAACCTACCTGCAACGGCGGCGCGGATGGCCGCATCACCCTCGCGATCGGCAACGGCCGCGGGCCCTACCAGTACGATTTCGGCAACGGCTACCAGCCGGACAGCAGATTGACGGGGCTGACAGCGGGCAGCTACCCGGTGCGGGCCGTGGACGACGACGGCTGTACGGGCAACTTCGACATTACCGTCACCGACCCACCGGTGCTGGTCGTCGACTTGCAGGAGGATAGCATCAGCTGCTTCGGCTACGCCGACGGGGCCTTGCTGGCGGTGCCCGGCGGCGGGCGGCCGCAGTACACCTTTGACTGGAGCGACGGGACCACCGGTGATTTTCGCTCGGCAGTTGGTCCGGGTACCTATTCCGTAACGATCACCGACAGCCTGGGCTGTACCGTCGGAGATTCCATCACCATTTCCCAGCCCGAGGAAATCATGGGCCGGATCGCGGACCAGTCCGACCTGCTCTGCTTCGGGCAGGCCGCCGGCTCCTTCACGCTGGCCGCTTCGGGTGGAGCGCCAGACTACAGCTTTAGCGCCGACGGCGTCAATTTTCAGAACGATACGCTACTCAGTGGGCTGCCCGCGGGCGATTACCTGCTGTACGTCCGGGACAGCAGGGGCTGTCTGGATAGCCTGTCCGGCCGCCTGGAGCAGCCGCTGGAGTACGTGATCGACGTGGATTCTACGGTACGGCTGGAACTGGGACTGGATACCATTCTGCAGGCGCGCGGCAATTACCTGACCACTTTCTTTCAGTGGGGACCGGACAGCGTGAGTTGCCTGACCCCCGATTGCTCCCGGGTGCGGATCATGCCGTTCACCTCCGGAGATTATTTCGTGACCGGTACCAACCCGAGCGGCTGCGTGGACACGGCATACGTCGCGGTTACGGTGGTTGAGAACCTGCCCACCTTCATCCCCAACGCCATCACCCCGAATAACGACGGCAACAACGACCGCTTCACGGTGTATGGCAACCAGGCCCTGGCACGCGTGGAGCAACTGCGGGTGTACGACCGGTGGGGTGGGCTGATCTACGAAGCCCCCGAACCCTTTCCGGCTAACGATCCCAGTTTGGGCTGGGACGGAACCGTCAATGGTAAGCTCGTGAACGGTGGCGTCTACGTCTACTATATTCAGGTGACCTACCTCAACAACCGGCAGACGGGCTACCGCGGTGACGTGACGGTGATCCGGTAAAACATCAATCATGCGACCCCTTCTCTTCGCCGCCCTGGCCTTATTGCTGAGCAGCGGCTGTTCGCGCAACGCCATCGGCGACCGCCTTTTCGACCTGAACTACCCCGTGATCGATTTTACGATCCCGGCCGGGCAGCCTTCCTTCCAGACCTTCGTGGTAGCCCAGCCGCGGATGGGTACCGAATTCCGGGAAACGATGACTGATAATGGCTTCACCGAAGACGACATCGATATCGTCGGCGGTATCCGCGCCCGCGTGACCAGCCTTTCCGGCGAGGACTTCCGCGAAATCGAACGTATGGAACTGCGGGTCTGTACCCCCGGCCCCCAGGGCTGCACCTTCATCGACCTCATGTTCAGCGTCGATGACCTGGGCGGGCGGCGGCAGCAGACCGTCAACCTGAACCCGGGGCAGAAGAATTTCCGCAATGTCTTCCTCGAGAACGAGGAGGTCCGGATGGAACTGGTGATTACCCCCTTCAATATCACCTCCCAGAATATCCAGGCACGGCTGGAGTGGACGGTAGGGGCCGTGGGGGGGCTGGAGTAGTAACCCTCTACCGGCCAGCGGCCCCCAGCGCAGCCAGGATGCGACCGAAGATCTCCGTGTTCTCAAATACCCCGGTGAAGGCCTCCGCCCCGGGGCCGTAGGCGAACATGGGCACCATAATTCCGGAGTGGTCCGTGCTCAGGAAGCTGCCGGTGACTTCTCCCGCTCCGGCACCGCCCGCTACGCCGAATCCGCCCGTTTCGTGATCGGCGGTGATGAGCACCAGTGTCTCGCGGTCGGTATCCGCGAACTGAAGGGCACGGGCCACCGCCTGGTCGAAATCCAGTCCCTCCGTGATGATGGTGGCTACGTCGTTGGCGTGACCGCCGCTGTCGATCTGGGCACCCTCGACCAGGAGGAAGAAGGGCTTGCGGCCTTTTTGGAGAAGCGACAATGCCTGAGCTACGCTACGGGGCAGGAAATCCCCCCGGCCATCCAGCACCCGCGGCATTTTGCCCGATCCGTTGAAGATGGCCGTGGGCCGGTCCAGCGCGGTGAGTTCGTCCAGGGATCCCGAGGTGAATCGCTCCCCGATCACTTCCGATTTAACCTCCCCGCCGGCGATGAAGAAGCCGAGGTCGCTGGCGGCCAGGTCGGCGATGATCTTTTCCGAATCATCCCGCTCGTCGGTGTGGGCGTAGAAGGCGGCCGGCGTAGCCCCGTCGATCGCGTCGGTGGTGATGAGGCCGGTCTGGTAGCCTTCCGCACTCAGGATCTCCACCAGGGTGGGTAGCGGTTGCCCGGCGGGGTCGACCCCGATGGAGCGGTTGTTGGTCTTCACGCCCGTGGCCATGGCGGTGCCGGCGGCGGCGGAATCGGTGACCTGATCGTCCGCCGCAGCGGTGTTCACCAGTCCGAGGGTGGGGATATGGGTGATGGAGAGCTCGCCCCCGTTTGCCATCCGGGCGGCGGAGAGCTGGGCCAGTCCGTTTCCGTCGCCGATCATCAGGACGATATTACTCGGCTTAGACCCCACGGGGAAGTTGTTTTCCGGTGTGTAGGTCGCTACCGGCGCATTAGCCGGATAGGTATTTTGTGCTAGTTGATCCAGGAATAAGCGGGCCTCCGCGGGGTGGTCCGAGTTGATGTACCCGACCCCCAGGCGGGCGAAGGCGGCCCAGGCGGTCTTGGTATCGGGCGTGGCCCAGAAGCGGAAGGGCTTACCGGTTGCCTGGGCCAGTTGGATCACCGAGTCGACGCGGGCGAGGTCCGTCTTCGTCATGCGGCCCAGTCCGTTCCAGCGGGAATAGGGGAGGAAGCTCTGGCTGATGAGGGCCAACTTGTCCAGGTCGAGTGACGCCAGATCGCTCAGATCCTGGTGGTCGAAGAGGATATAATCCGGGTAGTGGGAATAGTCGTCCGGTGCCGGTCGGTTGCCGGATATGGCAAAGGTCACTTTACCGCCGGTGGCCAGCCGGGGGTAGCGGGCGATGGCGGCGGTGACGCTATCGAGGGTGGTGTAGGCTTCCGATTTCTGGTCGATCAGCAGCTGTACCGGTCGGAGGCTGCCGTCGCGCGCCAGTCGGTCCAGATCGTCCAGGTACAGCCGGTCGAGGGTCTTTCCCGGCGTGATCTCCTCGCGGTCGTGGGCCACGTAGAGGGAGTCGCCCCTCAGCCAGACGTCCACCTCGATGGAGTTGGCCACACTGCTATAGGCGTGCCAGAAGGGCACGTCCTGGAGGTAATCGTTGTGGGAGTGGATGCCGTAGGCTGGCTGGGCGAGGAGGGGCGTGGCGAGTAAGAGTAGGAGGCAGACGGCTACCCCGGGGATCCGGTATGTCATGTGGGTTGCGGTTGAACGCTGGGGTGGCAAAGCTAGGGTAAGGCGTCGTGAGTGGTGAAAGGCGGGATGCGGCGGTGCGCGGGTGCCGGGATCCTTGTGACGAACACATAATGTGAACAAAATGCCCGTACCGTTAAAGTGCAGCAATTTCCCTTTGGTGTAGTTACTTTCGTTCTCTGATAAGGAGTATCTTATCTGTAACATGGATGTGTTGTCACTTGGCCATGTTGCTGTTTTGCTTTCCGATCTGACACCCAATACCCTAAGACTTCCTACCGCTTAAGTCTCTCCTCAAATATCTCCGGTTGCCTCAGCCTCACCTTGCAAGCAGCGGAATTTTACGTCTATCAATACCAGGGTATGAAATTTTCCACCTTCCCGATAACCGGCCTGTTTTGCCTGCTTACTTCCTGCGTTCCTCACCGAGAATTGGTGAACTACCAACGCGGGGTTCCCGTGTCTTCTCCCCAGGAGATTGAACGACTTCCGGAGATCAGGATTCAGCCCACCGACGTGCTGAGCATTGAGGTGTTCGGGCCGGATGAGAAGATCCTCGCGCCCTTCATAAATAACACCACTACGGCCTCCAACGTGATCGATGTAGATGCGATACAGCTAGGCGGCTACCTGGTCTCCGACCGCGGAAGTATAGCATTTCCGCAGATAGGGAAGGTTTCGGTAGCTGGCATGACCGTAGTTGAGATCCGGGAGATGATGGCCGGATTGCTGGAACCGTTCATGAAAAATCCGGTCGTAAACGTTCGCCTGCTGAGCTTCCGGGTCACCGTTAGTGGGGAGGTCAACCGTGAGGGATCCTTTAATATCTTCAACGACCGGATTACCATCCCCGAAGCGATCGCCCGCGCGGGTGGCCTCGGCGAATATGCCAACCGCAGGAACATCCTGCTGGTGCGGGAAACCGGCGGGGAGCGTGAGTACGTAAGGATAGACCTTACCTCGGCCGAAGTGTTCAGCTCGGAACACTTTTACCTTAAGCAGAACGACCTGTTGTACGTAGAGCCCATCCGGGCCAAGAGCGGAGCGATCCGCGACCAGACGTCCAAGTCCGTCCCGATCATCACGGCCGCCGCCACCATTCTGGCGGTCATCATCAACCTCACCCGGAGCAGCGGATAGGTTAGCCAACGCCGTAGCATCATCGCTTATGAAAGAGCCATTACAAGAAGGGCAGGATATTGTCCTCGGATCAGTCAGGAGAGCTTATCCCATCGCCGAGGCTGATTACGCCGACATGCTGAGGCGCTATTTCCTGCGCCGCTGGCCCCTCTACGTCCTGTTCGTGGTGGCCGCGGTAGCCGGGATGTACATCTACCTGAAAACCCAGCAGGACACCTACGAGGTTACGGCCCGCATCGTCATTGAGGAACCCGACAAGACCGGCGCTTCCGAAGATCTGATCCGCCGGAGTACCGAACTCTTCTCCGCCTCGCAGAATGTGTACAATGAGATCGAGCGAATCACCTCCTACGAACTGATGTATTCCGTGGTGGAGGAACTTGACCTGGCTTACAGCTACTGGACGAAGAAGGGGTTGGAAAGGCGGGATGGCTACCGGGATTTTCCCGTCCGGCTTGATTCCTTCCGCGCGTCACCCACCACGCTGGCAACCCCTACGGAACTGAGCCTCCGGTTGGAACCGGAAGACTACCTGACCTTCCGTCTCTACCACAAGGACGAACTGGCCGGTACCTACCCTTTTGACTCGGTGATCACCAATACATTCGGTGATTTCCGCTTCCGACTCAATGGCGCGCTTCCCGGTGGCACCGCACAGCCCCTTCACGTCTCCATCTCCGACCTGCGTGCCGTTACTGATGCATACCTGGAGGAACTGGAGGCCGAATTTACCGCCCTCAATTCCACGACCATCGAGCTGAGTATCGAAGATGCCATTCCCGCGCGGGGTATCGACGTCCTTACGCAGTTGATGAGCAACTACAACGACCAAAAGCTGGCCGAGGCCGACCGCGCGGCCCTGGAGACGCTGGGCTTCATCGACGACCGCCTCCAGAAAGCCAACCGCCAGTTGCAGCTGGTGGAGGCAAATCTGGAGCAGTACAAACTGAACAACGAGATTGCCGATGAGTCCAACTCCGACCTTAATCTCGTCATGCAGAATGTCGATGAGTTTGGCCGGGATAAGGAAGACCTTACCCTGCAACTCAATGCGCTCCGGTCGCTGGAGGACGCGCTCGCCGTGAACGGCGAGGAGCCGGAGTTGATTACCATCGACAATTCCGTGCTTACCAGCGGACAGCTGCCGGAACAGGTTCAGCTCTACAACCGCCTGATTCTGGAACGGAAGGAATTGCTCATCACCGGCCAGCCCGGTAACCCCGCCGTGGTGTCTATTAGTCAGCGTATCGCGAGTCTGCGCCGGTCGATCGAAAGCTCGGTGGCGGTCCTGCGCCGGAGCCTGGACGAGCGGCAGTCGCTCCTCCAATCCCAGTACAGTCGGGCGGTAGGGCAACTGCGGAGTGTACCGACCAAGCAGCGGCAGGTACAGGACCGGTCAAGAGAGCAGAAAATCATGGAGGACCTATACGTGTACCTGCTCCAGAAAAAGGAGGAGACCGCGTTGGCCTACATTAATAATGTCACGACTGCCAAGGTCATTGATTCCCCTCACGCCGGATCGGAGCCGGTAAGCCCGAATAAAAAGCTGTACTTCTTTCTCGCCCTGGTGTGTGGGGGGGCAATTCCTTTCTTTTACTCCGTGGCCCGCGAAGAGATATTCAATCATAAGGTGGAATACGCCCGCGACCTAGTGCACGTATTTCCCCGCCACGTATTACTGGGGCAGATCAGTACCAGCCGCGGAAAGAATTCCTTGCCGGCGGCTGACCCCAATCGCAACCGGGTATCCGATCAGTTTCGCTCCCTGCGCAATAATCTGATGGTCCAATTCCCATCCGGAGGAGGCTGCTTCATGGTTACGTCCGCCGGAAAAGGAGAGGGAAAATCATTCGTAGCGGTAAATATCGCCCTGGCCTTTGCCCGCGCCCACAAGCGGGTGGTGGTGGTCGATTTTGACTTTTACCACCCCCAGGTAGCCCGTTACCTGGGCCAGAAGGACGGCACCGGGCTCAGCGACTATCTGGGCGGCGCGGCAGCACTGGAGGACATTATCTACCCCACCTCACAGGATCTCGGCGTTCATTACATACCCTCCGGCACCGGTTCCCAGCGACCCGGTGACCTGATATCGAATGAGGCCGGGCTCACGGACCTCTTCGCCGGCCTACGGGAGCAGTTCGACGTCATCGTGCTGGATGTCCCCCCGATCGGGATACTTACCGATGCCGTTCTACTGAATCGGTTCATCACCGCTTCACTGTACGTAGTAAGAGCGCAGGTTACCACCAAGGATTCCCTGGTTAGGGGCAAGGAAGCCTTTGACGCGAACCGGCTGACGCATCCCCTGCTGGTGTTGAATTCCGTCCGTTCCGACCACCAGAATTACTATCACTAGCCCAGGGAACACGCGTGAATTTGCTTACTACATCGTGGCTACAGGGCTTGGGGAAACACCGGGTGGTCAGGAATTTCTCCTACCTGGCCGCGTGTAATGCCCTGGCGCAGGTCGTCAGCTTTGTCACCGTCCTGAGGATCACCAGCCTGTTAGCCCCTACGGATTACGGCCTGTTTACGTTCTTGTCGGCGCAAGGGCTGCTGTTGGTCTCCGTCGGGGATCTTGGCATACGGAATATCATTATCCGGTCCATCGCTAGGGACGGGGAGCGGACCAACGACCTGATGGTCAACGGGCTCATTTTGCGGACCTTCTCCCTGATTGCCCTGTCGCTGCTCTACCTCGTGTACAACCATTATTTCGGCACCCTGGGGGGGCGGCAATTGGTGTTGGTATTTGCCTTTTCGTTCGTGAATGTCTTCGGTAACCTGTTCGAGAATGCCTTCCTGGGCCACGAACGGATGTTGCCACCTTCCCTGGTGAGCATCGGCCACAGCGCGCTCTGGTTCATTGCCGTTTTCACGCTTCCGGTGGAATACGTGGACCCCGACCGACTGTTCCTGATCTATATCTGCCTCTATGCCGGAAAGGCTATATACCTGTACTACAACCTGCGTAGGCTGGACTTACTCCGGGGGCACATCCAGAACTTCTGGCGGTCATCCCGGGCGCTGCTGACCGAGAGCTGGCCCTACTTTCTGCTGTTGCTCGTGATGCTCCCCTTTACCCGCCTGTCCAATAACTTTCTCGACATCAACTCCACCAGCGACGAGGTCGGCTATTTCAACCTGGCCCAGCGGTTGATCGGTCCGGTATCCATGGTGCTCGACTTCGCGCTGGCGGCCGTGTTCCCCAACCTCTCCTCACTGTGGGTCAGTGACCGCGGCCGGCTGAAATCGCTGGTGAGCCGCGGATTTCAGTACTTCATGCTGGCGGGGCTATTCCTGTGTTTTTCCTTTTCCCTGTTCATCCGGGAAGTGGTGGAGGTGTTATTTCCCGTCAGCTACCTGCCGGCAGTGGTAGTCTGTCAGATGCAAGTGTGGTACCTGTTCCTAACCTCGATCGACAGCGCGGTCGGTACCATACTGGGCGCAACTGACAATGAGCGGTACATCCTGCAGCTCGGAATCGTGAACTCCCTTTGCGCCACGCCCCTGCTATTCTATGGCAGTTACTACGGAGCGATAGGGCTTGCCTACGCTTACGTGATCGCCTTCGCCGTGTTTCAGTTTTACCTGTGGTACGTCTTTCGCAAGCGACTTGGGGTACGGGTCAGGGGAGCGGGCTGGGTATGGGGCCTGTCGATTGTGCTGTTCGGCATCACGACCGCGGCGGACGGTTTGGTGCACGAGGCCGTCTGGTTGATGAAGGGAGGGATCTGGGTTTTGGTCAGTAGTGGGATCGGCTACTATACCTGGCGGACCTATAAATCATCGCTGCAATGATCAAGCGATTCCTCACCATCCTTTTTCTGCTGGTCGCGACGGCGTTCTCGCTTCAGCTTTTTGACGCCGCGTTCGTTCCGAGCCGGGTATTGAACTACGTAAACTACTTGCTGATCATCGGGAGTCTGATATTTGCCCTTCCCACGCTCATCAAGGCCCGCGGCGGATTTACGGGTCCGGTTCGGATCATCGTGATCTCGATCCTGTTCTCCATGCCGATGGCGTACTTACTGTGGGGGCAGGACGCGAGCATCACGTTTTTTGAAACCCTTACTTATCTGTCCTGGATTTATTTCTTTGTGCTGATCCGGCTGAACCTGCCGATCGCCACACTGGAAAAGATAGTCGTTGGTTTTGGCCTGGCCTATCTGGTCCTCTTTTTCTTCCAGTACCTGACGGCTCCGACGATATATTTCGGCCATTCCCTGTGGGGAGATACCTTCTCGATGGACCGGGGCGTGATCCGCATCATCTTCCCAGGTGCGGGCATTTTTATCCTTACGGCGCTGATGGCCCTCAATAAAATCACCTCCCGCGCCCCCGGGCGGCTTCTCTGGATGGTGCTGGCGGCCATGGGCCTCGTCATTCCGGTTATGCAGGTGACCCGGCAGTTCATTGCCGGTATGGGCCTCCTGTTCGTGTTTCACATTCTGCGGACCCAGAACCTGCTACTTCGTATGCTCACGCTGGGGGCAACCGCAATGCTAGTTATCGGATTGCTCAATGCCAACATTACCCAGATCGACGGCAGTATAGCGGCCGCGCAGCGCGACTTTAATCTGGGTGGGGACTATATCCGTGTAAAGGCCGGAGCGTATTTCCTGACAGAATTTTCTCCCGAGTGGCCGGGCCGTATTTTCGGCAACGGCGCCGCCCGGTGGGGGGAGGGAGAATACGGCCGCTTCGTTGAGATGCTGGGGGACCATACCGGTTACTTTCTCTCCGATGTCGGCATCATCGCCGTATACGCCAACTTTGGGGTATTCGCGATATTCGGGTTCGCCCTTATATGGTACCGCAGTGTAGCCGTTCCGCTACCCGAAGAATACCAGTATCTCAAATACTACCTGTGGTACCTGCTCTTTACCAGCGTGACCTGGTATTCGGTCTACCACCACCACTACGTGATCGCTACGGCTTTTGCGCTGTATATCTACCACCGTATACAAACCAACACAGTCCTGATTTCCGACGCGGAAGGCGTGGACCGTCCGCATCACGCCCCCCCAAATAACGAAGCATGACCGGACCGCTCATCAGTGTAGTCATGCCACTCTACAACGGCCGGCCGTACGTGGCCGCTGCGATCGACAGCGTCCTGGCCCAGACCTACCAGCGGTGGGAACTAATCGTGATTGACGACGGGTCGAGTGACGGCGGTCCCGATCTGGTCCTAGATGCGTACCGGGATCCCCGCATTCGATTCCTGGCCAACCCGACCAATCGCGGGGTCGCGTTCACCCGGCAGGTCGGCATCAGCGAAGCCCGGGGCGAATACCTGGCTTGGCTGGATTGCGACGATCTGATCCTGCCGGAGCGACTGGAAGCGCAGCTCGCCTTTCTACGGGACCATCCCGACATCGGCCTCTGTGGCACCTGGATCGAGCGCTTCGGAGGCGACGATCATTCCACGGCGCGACCTCCCGGGGACCCGGAAATGCTTCGCTCCTTATTGCTGTTTACACCTATTGTGCCCAACGCAACGGTGATGCTGCGCCTGGAGTGGGTTCGAAAATATGGCATAGCGTATGACGTTGGCCTGCCGATCGCCGAAGACTATGACTTCGTACTGCAGTGCAGCCGCTGCTTTAAGGTGGGAATCGTACCCCGGGTGCTATATCGGTACCGGGTAACCCACAATAGCCTGATGCAGCAGTACGCAGCCGAAGAAGAACGGTCCTTTGCGGCTGTCAGCGTCGTACAGCAGCGAGCCCTCTCCGCCTTCGGCCTCCACGCCAGTCAGTCTGGGCTCAGGTCGCACCGGGCCCTCAACTCCGCCATTTTATTTACCGATTTCAACCGGTACTCTGCTGCCTTCGACTGGTTGCTCGGGCTGGTCCTGCACAACGACGAAACGGGCCACTACGATCGGGAGGTGTTCCGGCGGGCCGCCGCCGAGCGATTTTACTTCACCAGCAAAAAGGCCAGCCGTTTCGGGTTTCGAACCCTGAATTTTTACGCACATAAAGCATTGGCGCACGGGCTTTTGTACCGCAAGCCCGTGCCCCTGTGCAAATTCTGCGTCCGCTGTTTGATTCGTTACGACAAGTTCTAGCTATGACACCAAGGAAAAGCATTCTGCTGGTCACCCGCGAGCAATTCGGCTACCACGTCGATCCGTACGTTTATGCCAAGGAGTTGACGCGTCACTTTGCGGTAACCTACTATTGCTGGGATTATGGCCGGCCCCGCCTGGAGACGCCCGGCGTTGCGGTACGTTACTCCAGCCGGACCGGTAACCTCTATGCCCGCAACTTCCGGTTCATTCGAGAGTTACGCGAACTTACTCCCCGGTTTACGGTGACCCTGCTCTTTTACTTCGCCGGGGCTTCGCTGCTGCTGCCGGGTACGGGCAATCTTAAGAAGAACATTATATGCGACGTGCGCACGGGCAGCGTACTGGGAAGCAAGTGGCGCCGCATGCTGTATAACAGTTTGCTCAAAGCGGAGGTACGGGCCTTCCAGAACCGTTCCTTCATCTCCGAAGGCCTGGGCAGGTCTCTTGGATTTGCCCAATTTAACGTACTGCCCCTGGGGGCTTCAACGACCGACTGCCCGGCCCGCTCCTATGACCGCCTGCACCTGATCTACGTCGGTACGTTCGAAACCCGCAACTTGGAGGAATCCATAGCCGGCCTGGGGATATTTCACCACCGGCACGGTGGAAACCCGGTCGGTAAGTACACGATTATCGGAAGCGGTACGGATGCGGAGGTCGGTAAGCTGAAAAAGGCAATCGTCCGGTACGGTCTGGAAAATGTAGTTGACCTGACCGGCTATATTCAACGCGACAACGTAGGCTCCTACCTGAGCCAGGCCAACGTTGGAGTTTCCTACGTGCCGATGACCGATTACTACAACTTCCAACCGGTCACGAAGACGTACGAGTATTTCCTGGCGGGTCTTCCCGTGATCGCTACGGCAACCCACGAACACCGACTGATCATAGAACCCCATAACGGGGTGCTCATCGAGAGCAACGCGGACTCCTTCGCGGAGGGCTTGGATAGGATTTACCGGAGGCGCGGCGAATATTCCGCGGATGAGATCAGGAAGCGCGCGTCGGATTTTTCCTACGCCCATATTGTGGATTCCTCCCTCGCCACGTACTTGCGTTCCGTGATCGACGCCGGGGAAGCTCCAGCCACCGGGCCTCGCTCACCCAAAAATTTTATGTCTCTATGAAGATTCTGTACGTAACCAATATGTACCCTACGGAAAGTAATCCGGTGAGCGGGATATTCGTAAAGGAGCAGATTGAGGATGCCACCCGTTTTGTCGATCTCACCTACGACATTCACCTCGTGAATGGCGCTGAAAAGGGGAAGTTGGAATACCTCAGGTCCATTTTCCAGATCCGCCGCAAGATCGCGCGGGGCAATTACGATCTGGTCCACATCCACTACGGCTTATCGGGATTATGGCGGCTGTTTTACCGGCCCCGCATTCCGGTCTTTCTTACCCTACACGGGGGGGATATTCTGCGAAAAAAGGAGAACCCCGTTCAGGTTGCCATCACCCGGCGGTTGCTACCCAAAATAGACCGGGTATTTACGCTCAACGAAGAGATGAATGCCATTGTGTCTCGCTACACCGACGCCTACGAAATGTTGCCGTGCAGCGTGAATACGGAGTTGTTTACCATCACGGAACCACCGGCGGCCACGCCGGAAAAGCTGCTGGTCTTTCCAGGCTCGCCCCGGAGACGGGTAAAAAATTTCCCCCTCTTTGAACGGGTGGTGGAGTGCGTCCGGCAGCGCAGCGGACTTGAAATAAGGTTTGCCGTACTGGAAAATCTGACCCGCACCGGGGTACGGGATCTGATGAATCAGGCCGATTGCCTGGTCATGACCTCCTATAGTGAAGGATCTCCCCAGGCGGTCAAGGAGGCCCTTAGTTGCGGACTGCCGGTCGTCTCGGTCGAGGTGGGAGACGTGAGCCGTATGCTAGCCGATCTTCCTTCCTGCGCCGTATGCCCTTCCCGGGAACCGGAAGTGCTGGCGGCACGCGTACTAGACAGTTTCGGTGCCGACCGGCGCGCGATCAGGAACGGCTTTCTGGCCAAGGAAATTTACGATCACGTTTCCATCAGTCGGCGCTGGGCGGAATTGTACGGCCGGAGTAACGGAATAAAACCAGCGGTATGAAACGGACCCTATTCAAAGTATTCAACGGGTTGGGCTTGACCGATCGCTTCCGCAGGTGGAAACAGCAGGAAGTGGTGACCATCATCATGTTTCACGACCCCAGCCCGGTAGCGATGGAACGGGCGCTGATCTACCTGTCCGAGCACTATTCCATTATCAGCCTCGGGACGTACCTGGAGGCACGGTCCCGAAATACCGTGCACGAACTGCCGCGGTACTCGCTTGTCATCACCTTCGATGACGGCCACATCGGCAACTACGATCTCCTGCCGCTATTTGAAAGGTTCCGCGTGCCGGTCACCATTTTTCTGTGCTCCGCTATCGTGGCGACCAACCGCCATTTTTGGTTTTTATGCAGTGGAAACCGGAAGGCGACGCATAGTATGAAGACCCTGACCAACCCACGACGACTACAGCGCCTGGCGGCCCTGGGTTTTGAGGAGGACCGGGAGTATTCCTACCCCCAGGCGCTCACCGCCAATCAAGTACGGGGACTGAAACCGTACATCGATTTTCAGGCGCACACCCGCTTTCATCCCATCCTTACCCGGTGCTCCGACGACCGGGCGAGAGAGGAGATCATCGGCGGGAAGATCGAATTAGCGGAGAAGCTGGGCATCCACGCCCGGGTGCTGGCGTATCCCAACGGAGACCACTCCGCGCGATCGGTATATCTGGCCAAGGAGGGCGGGTACGCAGGTGCGGTGACCGTCGAGAGCGGCTACAATGATGCGCACACGGATATTTTCAGACTGAGGCGCCTGGACCTCAACGACACGGAGGATGTACACGAAATAGCCGCCAAGTCATCGGGCTTGTGGCAATACCTGACCCGGCGATGAGGATGACGTCACTACTCCAAACCCCTGCGGAACAGCCCGCCCGGCGCCAGGTCGTGAAGCCCCCCGCACCCGCGTACCCGTCAGAAATCACTACCACCAACCCGATCGAAAACCTTACGCTCTTGCTGGAAATGGAATCGACGGTTTGCTGCTGGTCCACAATCAACTGCTACGAAAATGAAAAAGAAAAAAGTAATCTTTATTTGCTCCAACGGCGGCCATCTGGCGCAGATCCAGGAATTGGCGCCACTCTATGAGCGCTACGATTACCTCCTGGTGACCGAGGAGGCCGAGAGCACGCTGGCGCTGAAGGATAAGTACAATGTTCGCTTCCTCAGGGGCCGGTCGGATGGAAAGAAACGAAAGTTTGCCTTCTACTGGAGTCTGGTGGTCAACACCATGCTTTCACTGAAAATTCTCATCGGGCACTACCCCAAGGTGATCATCACCACGGGGAGCCATACCGCCGTTCCGATGTGCTACTTGGGCAAATTGTTGGGGGTAAAGGTGATATGGATCCTTTCATTTGCCCGGATCAACTCCCGGGCCTTTTCGGCGGATATCGTCCATCCGATCGCCGACCGGTTCATCGTGCAGTGGCCGGAAGCCCAGAAACTGTACAAGGACTCCGTCTACCTGGGCGGGGGCATTTACTGACCGACCTTACTCCAAACTATGATTTTAGTACTACTGGGAACCTTTCCTATTGAATTCCCCCGACCGTTGAAGGAGATCGACCGGCTCTGCCGCAGTGGGGTGATCCACGAGGAGGTGATCGTTCAGAACGGCCACACCGCATTTTCTTCCCCAAAACTCGTGCTACGTCCGTTCATTCCGCCGGACGAATTGCAGGGCCTGTACGACCGGGCCCGTCTGGTTATCTCCCACGCCGGCACCGGCTCGCTGGTGACGGGTATCAAGCGGGGCAAAAAGGTGATTGCTATTCCCCGATTGCAGAAGTTGGGGGAAGTTGTTGACGATCACCAGCTGGAGATCCTGCAAGAGTTCGTGCAAATGGGGTACGTGCTGCCGTGGCACGAGGACGATCGGCTGGAAGACCTGCTGCGTACGGTAGAAGACTTTGTGCCTCAACCTTATTTTTCTAAAAAACAGCACATTATCAATTACCTAAGGGAATATATTGATCAACTGTGAGCTAGAGTAGTCGTGCCTTGCGTCTGGCGACTGGTCCGGGTTGGCGGGATAGGCTAGGCCGAAAGTCCGGGGGTGACTAAAATAATTTGGCCGCCTGCCCTACCTAGGATCCATTTTGGCAGGCCGGTGAGCGAATGGTTAACCGGCTAAAAATCCACGCGAATGCTCAAAATTGGGGGGTGTATAGCTACCGACTGGACCTTTTCTGAAAAGGCATCAATTCCTCGCACCGATAATATTTTGTCGGCCTTACTTTTCCCAAAACGACAGCGCTTCAGCCTGTATATTCGTAAGTACGAACACATATTTTGAAACAATTGATGAGCCTACACTAAATGTTGGGATCCATCATCTTTGACAGATACCCACGCCACATTCACAACAATCGCTTATGGGCTAAATTTTGAGTCTTGTTTTGACATTTTGACTTCCTATCTCAGTTATGACACACAAACACTACACTATGAACACTCTACGGGCCGGAATCATCGGCCTCGGCAAAATGGGCCTTTCCCATGCCGCAATCGTCGGTGCCCAGCCCCAGGTGGACCTGGTGGCTATCTGCGACACCTCCGCCATCGTCACCAATGCGTTTAAAAAATACGGCAGGGCGACCATTTACGGTGACTACCGGAAGATGCTAAAGCACGAGAACCTCGACTTCATCGTCGTGGCTACCCCTACGAAGATGCACTATGACATGGTCAAGGCGGCATTGGAGCACGGCGTCCACGTATTCTGCGAGAAACCATTCAGTCTGCACAGTGCGGAGGGACGGGAACTGGTGGAACTCGCCGAAAGCAAGGGCCTGGTCAATCAGCTAGGCTACCACAATCACTTCATCGGCACCTTCCGGGAGATGAAACGTCTGCTTAAGGCCGGTGTGATCGGGGAGCTCGTGCACTTCAGCGGAGAAGCCTACGGACCGGTGGTCACTAAGGAGAAGGGCGGCACGTGGCGCTCCAAATCCAGCGAGGGAGGAGGTTGCCTGTTTGACTACGCGTCCCACGTGCTCAACCTGCTGCAGGAAGTGGTAGGTCGTCCGGTCAAAATCAACGGAAGCTTCCTGAAGCGGATCTACTCCAAGGGAGTGGAGGACGCCGTCTACAGCCTGCTTACCCTGGAAAGCGGACTTACGGGTACCCTGCTCGTCAACTGGAGTGATGAAACCTACCGGAAGATGTCAACCACCCTTACGGTACAGGGAAAGAAGGGCAAGATCATCTGTGACGCCACCGAGATCAAGATCTACCTCAAGGAAGCCGATGCCGCCGAGCGGCTCGACTCCGGCTGGACGATCAAGTGGATCACCGATCTGGCCATTCCCGTGGGATACTACCTGCGCGGCGAGGAGTACAGCGCCCAGATCGAGTATTTCGTGGATAACGTCCGCCGCCGGCAGCCCGGCACCATCAACACTTTTGAACAGGGACTTTACACTGATAAAGTCATCGAAATGATCATGGCACATGCAGTATAACATCCCCCTCGACCGCGTCCTATTCGGAGATAACCAGTTCTTCGGCGTGAATCACGCTTCGGACGACAAATCGCGTGCCCAGGCCATGCGGTTCAAGGACGACAAGTCCATCATTCGCGTGCTCGACCAGGCTATGGACCTGGGCGTGGGCACCTTCATGTGCACCACCCACGACCGGATCGCGAAGATCTGTGACCACCTGCGCGCTGACCCGGCCCGCTACCGGGATTTCAAGGTATTTCCTTGTATGCCCTACGCCCATAAGTATGCCAATGCGGTAACGGAGCTGGGCATCATGGGCACCATAAACCAGTACGTCCCCGGAAACATCTTCGGCACCTTCGCTAAGGGAGGCATGGCCGTCATGCGGGGCGACTATAGCAAGCTGATGCAGATCCTGATCGATGCGGAGATGAAGATGTTTGAAGGCATCCAGACCCCCGTAATCTTCATTCAGAACGTACTGGTGGACATGATCCTGGGCCTCGGCATGTAC
>JBGTHX010000514.1:0-4382 GCA_041746055.1 Lewinella sp.
CCCGGGACCGGTAGCCGTAGAGGCCGAGTGCGCCCGTCTGGGCACCGGCTGGAGCCGCGAGCAGGCTTCCGGCGCCACCGGTGGCACCTACGCAGTATTCTCCGGGGACCGCCAGCTGAACGCCCCTACCTCCAACGCTCCGGCCGACGCCCTTGGGATCAGCGTGAACGTAGCGGAGACGGGTACCTACCGCCTGTTCATGCGGATCGGCGCGCCCAACCTGGGCAGCAACAGCCTCTGGGTAAAGGTGGACGACGGCCAGTGGATGCTGTTCTGGAAAGACCTCACCGGCGCCCAGCTCCTCAACTCCGGCTTCGCCTGGTATGAGGTCAACCACGACAGCAGGGCACGCTCCTTCTCCCTGGCCCAGGGGGTACACACCCTCTACATCGCCAACCGCGAACCGGGCACCCGGGTAGATAAGGTGGTGCTGAGTATGGACCGCACCCTGCCCACCGGCTCCGGTCCGGCCGCCGCCACCTGCGGCACCGGTTCCCAGCCCCTGGGCGGAGGATTGGTGGGCTTCCTGACCCAGGAAGACAGCGAAGAGTCGAACACCCCCATCGACACCAAGGTGGAGGTCTTCCCGAACCCCGCTACGGACCGGCTCACCGTAAGCCTGAGCAGCGACTACACCGGCCCCACCGACCTTATCGTCTACGACCTGCACGGACGCCGCGTTATGCAGCAGCGGCTGCAGAAGGAAAGTGTACAGACCTCCGCCGAACTGCGGGTAGCCGCGCTGCCGGCCGGTATGTATCACCTACGCATCATCGAAGGGGAACGGCAGTCGACCCTGCCCTTCGTCCGGCGCTAGGGCCTTCCTGCGCTGTTTCATGCACCACGCCCCCTCCGGTTCCGACCGGCGGGGGCGTGGTGCTTTTGGCTAGCCGAGTTCCCCCTTGGCATAAAGGCGGCGGAGCTCCTTCTTGTCGAATTTCCCTACGCTGGTCTTGGGCACCTCGTCCAGGAAGACGTAATCACGGGGCACCTGGTAGCCGGCGAAGTCGCGGGAGAGAAATTCGATCAGTTCGGTTTCACCGGGGGAGTCCCGATCCTCCGCTCCGACTACGACGGCCAGCGGCCGTTCGATCCATTTGGCGTCGGGGATGGCGATGACGGCCGCCTCCTTTACCCCCGGGTGGGCCATGAGGGTGGATTCGAGGGCGACGCTGGAGATCCATTCCCCGCCGCTCTTGATGAGGTCCTTGGTACGGTCGCAGATCTCCATGAAGCCGTAGGGATCGATCGTACTCACGTCGCCGGTCCGGAACCAGCCGTCTACGGTGAAGCTTTCGCGGCTCGCGGTCTTGAAGTAGGAATCGATCACCCAGGCACCGCGGATCTGGAGCTCACCCATCGTCTTGCCGTCGCGGGGGAGTACGGTACCCTCCTCCGAAACGATCCGTAGTTCTACGCCGGGGAAACCGATACCCTGCTTGGCCCTCACGTTCAGCTTTTCGTCCTCAGGGAGACCGGCGTGACACGACTGCAGGCGGCTCAGCGTACCCAGGGGGGAGGTTTCCGTCATGCCCCAGGCGTGGACCCCCGGATCCCGAAGTCCCGCTCGAAGCCCTGGATCAGGCTCTTCGGCAGGGCCGAGCCGCCCACCGCGTACTCCTCTAGCCTAAGCGGCTCGGCGGGCGGATTCTTCTTCATTTCCTGGTACACGCCGAGCCAGATCGTGGGTACGCCGTTCGCGCGCGTCACCCCCTCGGCCTGCATGATGCGAATGAGCGCCGCGGGCTGCAGGTTGGAGGAGGGCATGACCATATCGGACCCGGCCATCATGCAGAGGTAGGGATAGCCCCAGGCCATGACGTGGAACTGCGGCACGATCAGCAGTACGGTATCCTTCGCGCTCAGGTTGCCCGCGTTGGGCGTCATGATCGTCAGGGCGTGCAGGTAGGTGGAGCGGTGGGAGTACAGGACGCCCTTCGGCAGACCGGTGGTGCCGCTGGTGTAGCACATCCCGCAGGCCTGCCGCTCGTCCAGCTCCGGCCAGTCAAATTCGTCGGGGTGCTCGGCCAGCAAGTCCTCATAGTGCAGGGTATTCGGCAGCGTAGTGGTGAATCCCTCCGGCGCGTTGAGGAGGATGTAGTGGCGCACCGTTTCGAGGCGGGGCGCGACCTTCTCCAGCAGGGGGGCGAGGGTGGCGTCGACGAAGATGACCTTATCCTCGGCGTGGTTGATGATGTACTCGATCTGCTGCAGCGACAGCCGCACGTTGATGGTGTGGCACACCGCCCCGATGCCGGAGATGCCGTAGTAGAGCTCTACGTGGGGGCCGTGGTTCCAGGCAAAGGTGCCGATCGTGTCTCCGTCGACCACGCCGAGGCTATGGCGCAGGGCGTGGGCCAGCTGCTTCGTCCGCAGGTACATCTCACCGAAGGTGTATTCGTGGCGGCTACCGTCGGGCAGGTAGGTGATGATGCGTTTGTGGTGGAAGACCCGGTTGCCATACTCCAGGATGGTATTGGTGGTGAGGGGGTAGTCCATTATCTGCCCTTGCATGATCGGTCGTTTTGGCGGTGAGGTACCCAATGTACCATTCCGCGCCCGATACTACTCCCTCAGCTTGTACCGCTCCACGCCGAAGGCGGTCAGGCGGTACCCCACCCCGATCTCCACCATCAATCCGGAAGCGGACGCGTGATCGTACAGGTTGTACCGCAGTGCGACATGGGTATTGAGGTGTCCCGCCGACACTCTCGGGTTGCCATACGTGTACCCGGTAGTGCCCGGCCCCAGCGGAAAAGCGCGGTTGGCCACCAGCCCCAAGGAGGCGCCCTGGAAGCGGAGCCAGTCGCGGTCGCTATCGTTCAGGGGTACGGAGACGTTGTGCTGGGCGAATCCGAGTTCGCCCTGCAGCAGCCACTGTTCCATCCACCGGCCATACTGCACCCCCACCAGCAGGGTGGGAGGTCCGCTGTTCTGCTCGCGGGAGGAGTTTACGTCGTAGGTTTTCCGGAGCTTGTTGCCGTAGAATGACATGAACAGGCCGTACGCATTAGAATTCCGGTCGGTATAAGCCACGTCCATCTTGATCCCGCCGCCGAAGGCCAGATGCTTTGCCGGTGAGCCTACGAACTGGTTTATCTGAGCGGCGTAAAGAATATCCAGCCGCTGCTTCGACCGCTCCAGGTATTCAAAGTCTTCCAGTTTGACCCGGTAGAATTCCCCGCCCTGCAGGAAGAAGAGGTTGGAAGCCGCAGCCCGGTACTTCGGATAGGAGAACCGCAGCGTATAGACATACTCCCGCGGCTCCCCGTCCAGGAACTCCCGCTGAAAGGGGGGTAAAGTGCGGGTAGTTCGCACCAGGCTGTCAATAATCACCGGATCGCTCAGGTAGTTGACGTCCGCCAAGCTCGCCCGGCCGGCCGTGTCGATCAGTAGGATCAGTTCGATCTCGCGGTCGGCCAGCGAATCCCGCTGCTCCCGCGTGAACTCGATCCCGTAGTACCGCGCGGCAAGCCGACTGGCCGAAGGGGAATTCACGGCCAGCGAATCACCCGGACCCACGGCCTGCGCCGCCACTCGGGTCGTAAGGCCAAGAAAAAGGACGAATACAGTAAGGGAAAGACGCAGGGACATAATCAGCGGGTATCCAGTAGCAACGCCACTCCGCCCGGCCGCAAGTCTGCCTTAACATAACCGGTATTCGGGCGAGCTACCAGGCTATCCACTTCCGGTAGTCCGTCTCCGGGAAGGGATGCAGGGCCACGTCAGTATTCACGCCGGTATCCCCGAGCAGGAATTTGTCCAGGAAGGCCTCCACTTCGGGCCACTGCGATTCCGGCAGCTGACAGTGGGGATGGCCACCGTTGATGCTGAAGCCGAAGCGGTCGCCGATGCCCAGCGTCTTCCACACTTTGTGGGCGGCGCGGGCGGAAACGTACAGCGACTCGTCCGCCAGCCATTCGTAGTCGGTGTTGCCGAGCACCAGCAGGGCGCGCGGGGCCACCAGGGCCATGAGCTCATGGTGGTCGAACGGGAGCTTATTCACGTCGTCGGCGTACTGCCGCATGCTTTCCTTGAACCAGTGGTAGTCGGTCCGCCCGAGGGTCTCGACCTCTCCCAGCGTCTCCGATACCCTCCAGGCCGCCCCTCCCCCGCCGCCGGGCTCCTGGGCGATGGTGAGGGCGATACGCTCGTCCATGGCCCCCGAGAAGAGCGCCATCTTACCCGCGAATGAGCAGCCGGTCACGGCCAGGTGACTCAGGTCGATGGGCAGCTCATCCCCCAGTAGTTCCAGCGCGTCGATGATCCGGCTTACGCCCCACGGCCAGGCGGCATAGGCCCCCATTTCGGTCTCATCGGGGTACAGGGCGTTGACCGGTTCCTCCCCGCGCGTCTGCTGGTGAGCCACGACCTGGGTAAAA
>JBGTHX010000515.1:0-3682 GCA_041746055.1 Lewinella sp.
CGCTGTGCGTAGGAAATAGCTCATAAGGTTGAGATTAGAAGTTATAGGTTACTCCGGCCGTCAGATTTCGGGTCGGGGCGGGGGTGAAGATTTGCGAGCCGACGTCGCCAAAGACGGTCTCTGAATACAGGGTGTCGAAGAGGTTGCATACCTCCACAAAAATCCTTCCCCGGCTGGCGGAGAACTGGTTGAAGTTGTAGAAGAGCGTGAGGTTAGCCACGGTGTAGCCGTCGTAACCGGCGGAATTGTCCGCATTGGTGAAGTAGGGGCCGACGTCCCGCAGCATGAACCGTCCGCCCAGCCCGCTGCGCAATGCGTAGGAGACGTCGAAGGTGGCGATGGTCTGCGGAATGTTGACCAGCGACTTGCCTAGTATGCTGGCTTCGGGGTTGGTCATCACCTCCGTCTCGGAGTAGGAGAACGTGCCCCTTACGCGCAAGCCCGCCACGGGTTTCACCACGGCCTCCGATTCGATGCCGGTTCTACCGGTCTTGCCGACGTTGACGAAGTCCCCCGAGCCGGGAGGACTCTCCAGGATTTCGTTGGACGTATTGAGGATGTAGCCCACGACATCCAGCTCCAGCCAGTCGATGCCGGTGTATCCGGCCCCCAGTTCGTACTGCCAGAGTCTGACGGGTTTTAGGTCCAGGTCTTGCTCGTACTTCAGCGCACTGTTCGGTAGCGAAAAGCCATTGGAGGCATTCACCCGTACGTCGACCCCCTCCAGCACCGTCGATCGCAGGCCGATTTTGGGGGTGACGTGTGCTAGCTGTCCAATCTCGTTACTGAAGGACTGCTGGCCGGGATCGTTGCTGGTAAACGAACCGAAGAACTTGTCGTACCGCAGCCCGATGGATGGCCGCAGGTACCGGCTGATGGTGAACTCCCCCTGGGCGTAAAACGAGAGCGTCTGCACGTCGAAGTTCCTTTCGAGAATCTGCTCGCCCCGTACCCGCTGGCTCGTTTGCCACCGTAACCGCTCCGTTCCTTCCGTATAGAATTCCGCTCCGGCGATCCAGTCCAGGTCGACCGGCCCCAGGAGATTGCTGCCGTTCAGGCTCGCGCCGGTGGCGTAGACGTTGCGCGTATTGAACCGCTCGGTCTGTCCGCCGGGCTCCTCACCAAATTTGGCAAAGCGGGTGAAGTCCTGCTGCACGGCGTAGCCGAAGACGAGCAACCGTAGGCTGTCGTTGAAGGTGTGGTTGACGTCTAATTTCTGGGAGTAAAATTGCTTCGCCCCCCCGTCGTTTTCGGCGTTTACCTCCTGGGTCCTGCGCAGCTCCCGGTCGTTGACGCGTGCCTCGGAGATGTAGCCGGAGGCGTCCCACTCGCTGCGGTGGCCACGCAGGGAAAGGGCCACGTCCGTTTTGTCCGTCACCTGGTAGGCCACCCGCCCCGTCAGGTTACCGCGCAGGTTGTTGGAGTTTTCCGCGTAGCCGTCCGACTGAAAAAACTGGAAGGCCAGATTGGTCTGTAGTTGCGCGTTCGCACCGCCGAGGTCGATCCCTTTACCGAGGGCAAACTGGGTATTCAGGGTGTTGTACGAACCACCGGTGATGCTGACGTCCTGGTAGTCACCGCCTTTGCGGGTCTCCATGGCCAGCGTACCCCCTTCCGCGAAGCGGCCGAAGAGGACGGAGGAGGGTCCTTTATAGACCTTGACCGATTCCAGATTAAGGGGAATAAGGATGTTGAGGTCGGCGTAGCCGTCCGCGTGCCCCTCGGCTTCGTTGAGTGACATTCCGTCGATCTGTGCGCCGGCCTGGCCCTCGTGGCCACCGCCGCCGAAGCCCCGGATGGAGAACTGATCCGCGACGCCGCCCTGGTTGTACGACAGCAGGTCAACTCCCGGAACCTGTTCGATGATGCGAACGGGCAGATCCAAATTGAGGGTTTGGATCTGCTCCCGGTCGACCTCGTTGACGGTGATCGTCCGGTTTCTCGGATCTAGCGCCGCGCCGCGAATGGTGATCTCGCTCAGCAGGGTCTGCGAGGTACGCAGCTCGAAGGTGATCCGCCGTTGTTCGTCAGCCCCCAGGGTAATGGTCCGGGAGCTCGGCTCGAAGCCGATCGAGGTGACTACGACAGTGTAGTCGCCGGGAGCCAGGTTTCCCAGCACGAATTGACCCTCACCGTTGGTAATCGTACCCCGGGTGGTGTACTGTAAGGCCACGCTTGCCCCCTCCAGGCCAGTTTCGGATTCCGTGAGCACCGTTCCCGTAATGGACGCAGTTTCCTGCGCCCGCAGGCTGCCGACCAGGAGGAATAGAATTAGGGCAGCAAGGAGCGTGCCCCGGTGGGATAAAATTATTTTCATTTTATAGGATTAAACCCGTAGCGGGGCTACGGTCGGCTGGGGCAGGAGAGCTGCCCGCAGCTCGTGTGAGTTGACTAATTGAATGTTGCAGTGGGGGGGCTTTGCGCCTCGCTGACCACCGCCCGGTAGGGCTGCGCGGGGTTAGCGCTGCCGGTACCCGGGAATGCTGCGGGGGGCTATCCGACTGCCCGGACCCAGGCCAACTACGGCGTTGGCCGGTGGGGTCGTATCCGGAGCGAGTGACCGTTCTTCCTTGTGCCGTTGGTTATTGCCCCCCAAGCACGCTCAGGCGCACAACACTAGAGCCGTGACCCGTAGCCCGGCCAGTGGTACCCAAAGCAGTCTGACCCAGTAAGGGGGGCAAGCCTAATCTGGTTTAGACCATGGGCATGGGAAAGGGAAGTGATACCACCCAGGAGTGGACCATCCGCGCGGACCCTTACCGGGTAGACTGGGAGAGTGATCGGAGGTACACTCAATCACACCGACCCGTGCCACGGTATTCTATTGCTGCGGGCTCACTCCGTAGCTCGGGAGTTGCTGGTTACAAGGCGGCCGGGAAAGTGGGCTTAGCGACGAAAAGAGCGGCACTATGCGGTAAAGTCGGGGGGTGGAGTAGCGGTCTGCATGACCGGAGTGGTCGGTAACTGCAGATCGAATGGGGGAATTTTCCTATTTCCCCACTTCACCGGTAACGTCTTCCAGACTGGGGCAACGAAAACGTGCAGGATCCGGTCGTAGGAAAATTCCAACTGATCATCCGGCAAAACCGGAACATCGTCGTGCATTTCTAGAGCGTTTCTGGAGATGTCCAGAATCGCGTGTTCGTGGTCGGACGTACCCCCGTCACCCGCATGGTGTGAATGATGGGAATGGTGACCGTGTCCGTCCGTGAAATAGTGGCTGAGGGAATGCACAACCTCGAATATCCCCTGACGGAATGTTCCTACGAAAAGAACCAGCAATGCCAAACTAAGCAGGCATCTTTGCAAGGGAAGGTGGTTGAGTTCAGGTTGACAAGATGAGTGAGCAGTCTGGAACCTACTGGACCAAGTTACGGGGAAGCCGGGGAGCTTGGTTTACCGTAAACTCGAAAAACCTCCAGCTATTGTGTTCGGATATGGGTCTTGCCGCTGATCAAAATCAGGGTACGAACCGGAGGGGTTAGCTTAGGAGTGGGTCTGTATGCACGACTGGGAGGAGGTAAAAAAGGTTCTTCGTCATATATAGTGGGTCGCGTATTTTGAGCCATGGACAACGAGCTACCGATTTTCACTACGGCTCTTGGATTGAGCAGCCCTTGGTTCATTCGCGAAGTCAGCTTTCAGCTTGAGCAGGGTAAGCGAATTTTACACATTGAGGTTG
>JBGTHX010000516.1:0-8605 GCA_041746055.1 Lewinella sp.
CGACGACGTGCGCCCCTTCTGCTTCATGCAGCGCATGGACATGCCGGTGTACTGCCTGGAAAGAGTAGCCACCGAACTGCGGGAGCGCTTCGCCTATGCCTTCAGCAACTACCCGGGTGTGCCCAAACTGGACGTACGGACTGTAAACTTCGGAGACGAAATCCCCTTCGGGGATACCCGGCTGCGGCTGCTACGCGTGAACCACGGCAAGCTGCCGATCCTGGGCTTCCGCGTGAACGACCTGGCCTACCTCACCGACGTCAAGACCCTGCCGCCCAAGACCCTCGCCGCCCTGCGCGACCTGGATACGCTGGTCCTCTCCTGCCTCAATCACCAGGGTACCCACAGCCACCTGTCACTGGCCGAGGCCCTGGCCTTCGTGGCGGAGCTGCGGCCCCTCCGTGCCGTCTTGTTCCACCTCAGCCACCGGTTGGGCCCCCACGCGGACTTTAGCCCTACCCTGCCCCCTGGTGTAGAAGTGGGGTACGACGGGATGGAGCTGGCGGTATAGGCCGGCCCCGGTACCGCCGGACGTTAATGCACCGTTAAAGGGCAGTCGGCGGTCCGCGCCGTACCCGGCCCGGCTGTTATCCGCCGGTGAGACCGTATTTTCACCCCTTTATGTCCGCAAGATCCCTTCTTCTCCATCTGCTGCTCCTTGCTTCCGTAGCCGGCTACGGACAGGCACCCTCCGCCCCGGCGGAGAAGGAGACGGTGAGTATCGATCACGCCAACGCTCTCCTCCTGCGGCAGCAGGGCAGCGTGCAGCAGCTGGTGGGCGAAGTGGAACTCAGTCAGGACAGCATATTCATGTACTGCGACAGTGCCGAACTGGTGCGGGAAGTTCAGGTCTACGCCTACGACAACGTCACCATTCAGCAGGGTGACAGCATCGCCGCCTTCTCCGACTACCTGGATTACAACGCCGAGACGCTGCTGGCTAAGCTGCGCAGGAACGTCGTGCTCCAGCGCGGGGAAACCGAACTATTCACCGAGGAACTGGACTATAACCTCGGCACCAAACTGGCCACCTACCACACCGGGGGCCGGGTGACCAACGGGACCACCGAACTCAGCAGTACCCACGGCTACTACTACGCGGACACGCGTAACGTGTATTTCCGGGACAGCGTGGTAGTGGTCGACGATCGCTTCGAGATGCGGTCCGATACCCTGCGCTACGACCTCGCGAACGAGCGGGTCTACTTCCTGGGACCGACGGTGATCCGCAGCGACACCCACACCATTTACTGTGAGGCCGGCTACTACGATGTAAGTCTCGACGAAGCCGTATTCCGCCAGAATGCCCAGTACAAGAGCGGGGAGCGGATCGCCGCCGCCGATTCCATCCAGTACTTCGGAAAGGATGAGTTGTACGTGCTTCGCGGCGATGCCTACGTAGCGGAGGGGCCGCTGCAGCGGGCGACGGCCGACCGTATCGACTACTTCCGGGCGCTGGACCGCTACCGGTTGGAGGGCAACGCCCGGGTGGTGGACTCGGTGCAGACCGTTCAGGGGGATACCATCGACTACAATTCGGCCACCGAAAGCTACGCGGTGAGCGGGGGACGGCCGCGGGTATCCAATCCGCCCATGCTTCTGGAAGCCGACCGCATGAACTCCGACGAAGTCACGGGCCTCGGGCGCGCCTCGGGCAATATCGTTTGGCAGGACACCGCCGCCGACCTCCGCATCGAGGCGGAACACGCCGATTATAACCAGGCAACGGGCTACCTGAAGGCCTTCGGCGGTAGGGAGGGGCGCCCTTTGCTGACCACCTTCCTGGACCAGGACACCCTGTATATGGCGGCAGATACCCTGCTGTCGATGCGCTCCGATGAGACGGACGGGAACGGTGACACAGTACGCTACCTCTCCGCCTATCCGGACGTGAGGATATTCAAATCCGATCTGCAGGCCGTAGCGGATTCGCTCGGCTTCAATACCGTAGATTCGGTGCTGACGCTCTACCAGGACCCTATCCTCTGGCAGGATACCAGCCAGCTTACCGGCGACACCATCGACTTATACCTTCGCGATGGCGGACCTGACCGGGTGCACCTGCGCCGCAACGCCATGGTGATAACCTCTCCGGACCTTATCTTTTTCAACCAGGTACGGGGAAAGGAGATCGTCGCCCACTTCGACAGCAGCCAGCTGGAGCGGACCGAGGTGAGGGGGAACGCCGAGGCCATCTACTACGCCCAGGATGAGGGCGGCGGGTACATCGGGGTAAATAAGACCGCCTGCAGTTCCATGGTGCTCTTCTTCCAGGACGGCGGCGTGAACCGGATCAAATTCCTGAGCGCCCCCAGCGGTCGTCTGGATCCGATGGAGGCGGTAGACCACCAGGCCATGCGGCTCGATGGTTTCCGGTGGGAAGAATCCCGCAAGCCACAAAGCCTGGAGGATCTGCTCTATCCAGGGCGGCGACCGCCGCCACCCGACGTGATGCTGCTTCTCCCCGACGGAGGCTGATTACTTTTGCGTCATGTTCCGAACCTGCCTACTCCTACTGCTCTGTACCGCGGGGGCCCTGTCGGCCCAGGATGACTATACCCTGGAGGCTGCTTCTACCGAGCTGCGTTCCGGAGATCGGGTCCGCGCGGCCGAAATCCTGGACAGTTTGGAAGGCAATGGCCTGGTGAGTCCGGAATTTTACCTGGCGCTCGGCAATGCCCGCTTTGAAACGGGTCAGTTCGGTTCGGCCATCCTGGCCTACGAACGTGGACTGCGATTGCGGCCCGGTAATGCGGACCTGCGGAACAACCTGGAGTATGTCCGGCAGGAGGCGGGCATTACCGCTCCCGAATTGCCGGAATTCTTTCTAATACGAACCTGGCACCTGGCTGGGGCCTGGCTGGGGACCGACCTCTGCTATCTGCTGGGCATCGCCTGCTGGTGGCTGGCGGTGGCCGGAGCCGGCTGGTGGTATTTGCGGCGCCACCGGATGGCGGAAAAGCAGCGATTCGCCCTGCTTCCCCTGGCCGCCCTCTTTGCCGTGCTGTGTGGCGTATTCTTTCTGCTCGGAGAGAGCCGCTACGATCTCCTGCACGCTACGGACCAGGCCATTCTCACTACCGATGCGGTCCTGCGGGTAGCACCGACGGAAGAGGGCTCGGTAGAGGCCGAGCTGACGGAAGGCTACAAGTTGCAGATCACCGACCGCGTAAACCGCTTCGTAAAGGTGCAGTTACCGGACGGCAGGCAGGGCTACGTTAACCGGGCAGAGATCGAGGTGATCTGAGCGGCGCGTCAGAAGCTGACCGAAGTAATCAGGTTCAACTGATCGCGACCACCTGCTGCGAAAAACTGGTTCATGTATCCCACCTCGAAGCGAAGGCCGGGGCGAAGTTGATAGCCCAGTCCGCCGTACAGCCGGTTCCGGTCGAAGGGGCTTCGGGTGGCCGTAATGAACACCTCGTTGTAGGCCGAGAGATAGAAGCTGTTCGTGTCCCGAATGCTACCCAGGGGAACGTTGACCGCCAAAAAGTATCGAAAGCGAAAGTTGAAGTCGCCTTCGATGAAGCGTTCCTCAAAGCGGTAGCGGTGCTGCAACGTAAGCCGGCCGACCTGCTGCCGGGTAATTACCTGCTGGTACAGCCGGTGCTCTTGTACACTCGATTTGTCGCCCCCGCCGACCGGGTAATTCTTGGACAGAATATACCCATAGCCCTGTAGAATGTTGAGGTTCTCCGTCAGATCGTACCCGATACCGGTGCGCAAGAGCAGCTGCTCTAGATCGCCTACGAAATCGTAATTGCGGTACTGTACTTCGTGGTGAAGATTCCAGCGTGCGCCCAGGTCCTTGTTACCAAAGTATATAAGCCAGTTGCCGAAATCAGATGACTGCGCCTGGCAGGCGAACGGAGACAAAAGCAGGAGGGTAAGCAAGGGAAAGAATCCGGGTCGGCGCATCATATATCGAAGGTCATTGACTTCAAAAGTAGGCATAGACGGGAATTAGGCCTCGTTTCACCCTCTGGCACGGTCGAAACGGTCCAACTCCAGATTCTCAATGATCGTGATGAGCTTCTCCGCGTAGCGCTTGTCGGTGGCATAGCCACAAGCCTTGAGGCCGTGGGCCCACTTCCGGAAATCGGTTCCGTACTGGTGCAGCCGGGCGTAGCGCGGGGTGGTGAGGAGCAGGCTGTGCTCCCGGTACGAATCGGCCACCGAATCAAACACGCGGAACATATCGTAGCGGGTATCGTCGCCGTAGTTGCGGCAGGTGCAGCCGAGACACTTACTCCGGCACTTGATCCCGAAGTGGTTGTTGGAATTCACGGCCAGTTTGCTGTCTCCGGCATTGCTCTCGAGCAGGGCCTGCGCCAGGGTGATGCTGGCGGGGATACCGAAGGTTTCCATCTCCCGCCGGGCCGCGGCCGCGTGTCGGTTGAGGTAGCGGCCCACCCGCTGCCGCTTGGCGGCAATGATCTCCGGGGCCAGCCCCTTTCGCCGGCCGTAGTCGGGGCTGAGGATAAGGGTCAGGTTACTGATGTGGGGGGCGGGATCGTCGGTGAGGGCGACGTCACCGAAGGATTCCGGGGCGGCGAGATCGGAGCCAGGCTCCTCAGTTGCCGGGGAAGACGCGCCGAATAACAGGCCGGACAGTACATGCTCACCGAAGGTGCTGATCCAGCCCATCCCCGCCTCGGAGACCGCGCGGGCGGCGGGGACGGGCTCGGGTGGGGCTTCTGGCTCCCGGACATCGACGCCTATGGACAGGCCGCGGGTGAAGCAGAGATACAGGAGGGCGGCCACCAGCAGGATCTCTACCGCGTAGTGTACGGTGTAGTCCGTCAGGCGGGCCACAAAACGGCCGAGGCCGGAGGGTTGGGGAGAATAGGAAGGAGCAGGCATCCGGAAAAGTTTTGGGTTTGTGGGCATCAGAAAGCTGGAACCTGCTGTAGGGATCGCGTCCCGGGGCGAAGATAAAACATTTTTTCCCACAAACAAACATTTTGTTTGTTATTGTTTGATCCTCACCGCTGCGTGCCCGCAGGTCACTTGCTTAGGGACGGGTAATGCTTAGTGTTAACTTTACACTACCTTCGCAGGGGTTCAATCCTATTATATGATACTTGTAGCGGATTCAGGCTCCACAAAGGCCGATTGGGTACTCATCGGCGAAGGCGGTGAGCACGTGTACGTTAATACCCGCGGCTTCAACCCGGTGGTACACCCCAGCGACCTCCTACACACCGAGGTACAGAAACTCTCCCACGATCTGCTGCCCAACGCCCGCATCGAGGAGGTGCACTACTACGGAGCCGGCTGTTGGGACTTCCGCCGGAAGAAGGTGATCTTCGACTGTATCAACAATGCCTGGCCGGGCGCCAGTGTAGAGGTCATGCACGACCTGCTCGGTGCGGCCCGCGCTACCTGCGGCAACGACCCCGGCATCTCCTGCATCCTGGGTACGGGAAGCAATACCTGCCTGTACGACGGCAACGAGGTGACCGACAACGTCACCAACCTGGGCTACATGCTCGGCGACGAGGGCAGCGGCTCTCACCTGGGCAAGGCCTTCCTGCGCGCCTATTTCTACCGGGAGCTGGACGCCGAGTTGAATGCCGCCTTCGAGGATTATACCTCCACCGACCGCATGACGGTAATCAATCATATTTACGAATCGGAGATGCCCAACACCTACCTGGCGGGCTTCACCCGTTTCATGGGCGAGCACCAGCAGCACCCGCTCATTCAGAAGATCGTATTCGAGAGTTTCGCCGAATTCCTGGACCGCCACGTGCGGAAATACAAGGGGCACCTTGAAATTCCCATCCACTTTATCGGTAGTATTGCCTTCCACTTTAAGAGCATTCTGCTCGCCGCCCTCCACGAGCGAGATATGATTGCGGGTCGATTCATCCACAAACCCATCGAAGCCCTGGCCGATTATCACGCCGGGAAGTAGCCCAATATGGAAAGAAAGGACATTCGACGCATCGCCGTATTCACATCGGGCGGGGACGCCCCCGGCATGAACGCCGCCCTCCGCGCGGTGGTCCGCACGGCCGCCTGGAACAAACTCCACGTCTACGGTATAGAGCGCGGATTCGAAGGCATGATCGACGGACACTTCCAGCGCCTGGAACGCCGCGACGTTGCCAATATCATCCAGCGCGGCGGCACTATGCTGCGTACCGCCCGCTCGAAGCGCTTCATGACCCCCGAAGGCCGCGCCGCCGCCTATGAGCACCTCAAGGCCTACGATATCGACGCCTGCATCGCCATCGGCGGTAACGGCACCTTTACGGGGGCCAAGGTATTCAGTGAGGAATACAGCATTCCCTTCATCGGCATCCCCGGCACCATCGACAACGACCTCTACGGCACCGATTACACCATCGGCTTCGATACCGCCGTCAATACCGCCATCGACGCGGTAGACAAGATCCGCGACACCGCTGACAGCCACAACCGCCTCTTCTTCGTGGAAGTAATGGGCCGCAACTCCGGCTACATCGCCCTCTACACGGCGATCGGCTCCGGCGCCAGCAGCGTCCTGATCCCCGAGGCGGAAACCGACCTCGAGGACCTCAAATCCGTACTCCGCAAGAACAAGGCCCGCGGCAAACTCTTCAGCGTCGTGATCGTGGCCGAAGGCCACCCGATGGGCGGCGCGACCGGCATCGCCGAGAAGATCCAGCACGAGCTCGCCAGTATGGAACCCAAGGTGACCGTCATCGGCCACCTGCAGCGCGGAGGCGCGCCCACCGCCGCCGACCGGCTCCTCGCCAGTCGCCTCGGTTTCGCGGCCGTGGAGCTGCTCCTGGAGGGCAAGGAGAACATCGCCGTGGGCATCGTGAACGGAGAGGTCACCGCCTACCCCTTCGACGACGCCATCAACAAGCACAAGATTCCAAAGGATGAACTGATCCGCATGGCCAGCATCCTGGCCATCTAGCCGGAGCCCCATCCGGAGTTAACGTACAGTTTACAGCCGTTTGTGAACTTGCGGCCCGGTGGCGCACTTTCACGCGCACCGCAGCAGCCACGTATGGACATTTCCCTGATTATCATGTGGACCGGTTTCATCCTCGCCGGCTACGCCGTAGTGGGCAATGATTCCATCCAGACCCTGGGTACCTTCCTGTCCTCCAACGAGGACAAACCCTGGTACGTCCTCTGGGCCTTCGCCGGCACCATTCTGGCCGCCACCCTACTCTACGGATGGACCGCCTACGACGGCGACGTGAGCTACGGCCGCCTCGAAAGGTATGAGTTCGTGGAGAACATGGGATGGCCCTACCTGCTGCCCCCCCTGGTGCTGATGCTCCTCACCCGCACCGGTATCCCCGTCTCTACCTCCTTCCTGATCCTGACCTTTTTTAAGCCCAGTGGCTTGGTGGACATGACCATGAAGTCCATCCTCGGGTACGCCCTGGCCTTCTGCGTGGCGATCATCGTATGGCAACTGGTCACCCGCTGGCTGGATAAGCGGTTCATGGACACCGAGATCACCGATTCCGAGAAGCGGCTCTGGACCGGCCTGCAGTGGGCCTCGACCGGCTTCCTGTGGGGACAGTGGCTCATCCAGGACTTCGCCAACATCTTCGTCTACCTGCCCCGCTCCCTCCACATCCTGGAGATCAGCGCCTCCCTCGTGATCCTGCTGACGATGCTCGCCATCATCTTCTACAGCAAAGGCGGCAACATCCAGAAGATCGTCAAGGCCAAAACGAATACCACCGACATCCGGTCGGCCACGATCATCGACTTCATCTACGGCATCATCCTGCTTTTCTTCAAGGAATTCAGCAACGTACCGATGTCCACTACCTGGGTGTTCCTGGGCCTGCTCGCCGGCCGCGAGATCGCCATCCGCTACCGGCTCGAGCTGGACGCCGAGCCGAGTGACCGCGACCGTGCCACCCTCGCCTATTATTTAGGTATGGCACTAAACGTCGTTATCCTGCTGCTGATCGGCTACGTGGTCTACCTCAAGGATGACCTCAATAACCTGGTTATCGTCGTCATGGCCGCAGTGATGGTGGCCCGGGCCGCCGTGGCCTACTTCGAAACCATACCGGGCCGGATGAACCTCTTGGCCGCCTTCAAGAATATCTTCAGCGACCTGGGGAAGGTGGCCTTCGGACTACTCGTGAGTATCGCGCTCGTGTACGTCATGCGCTACCTCACCACCGGTAGCTTCCTGGAGATCGGGGGTTAGCGGATGAGCCCGATGAGGCTCTTATAGTCATCGAAGCGGGACGTCTCGTCGCGCATCTCCAATAGTTCGTCCAGGGGCAGGTCGCGGTACTCTTCCTCCAGCCAGCCGCTGGTCTCCTCGCACCGCACCTCCACGACACCCGCCAGGAGCTGCTCCTGCCGCCACCGGAAGGTAGCGAGGATCTTGCGCATCATATCCTGTTGCACCACGACGTAGTCGTCGGGCACGTCTACCGTACGCGCTCCCTCGAAGGCCAGCTCGTTCCGGCTCAGCATGACGCCGTCGCGCAGGATGTAGTAGGCCGTATGCACGCGGTCGCTTCCCTGGCGGCGCAACAGATCGGCGTAGAGCGCCAGCTGGATATCGCGACCGTTGCGCATGAGGTCGGTAAAGACGGAGGTGCCGCGCCACTTCAGGTCGACCACG
>JBGTHX010000517.1:0-7784 GCA_041746055.1 Lewinella sp.
GATACGGTGCAGCGGCTGCGGGAGCCCGCGGAGAGCCAATTCGCCCGACCGATGGAGGTGGTCATGGCCGGGTCCCCGAACTTCCCCTTCTACGTGGGGCAGCGGGATACCTGGGTGAGTCCGGGTACCTTTTTCCTCTGGGATAGCGGCTACGGGGAAGCCTTCGCCGAATGGGGCTTCGAGCCGGCCGCCCTGGTGCTCTCGCGGGTGATCTCCGTAATCACCGACCAAAAATTATGCCTGGACATGGGCAGCAAAGCCGTGGCCCCCGACAAGGAGCAACCCCGCATGTACTTTCCCGCCATCCCGCAGGCCGCGGTCGTGGGGCAGTGGGAGGAGCACCTGGTCCTGCGGGTACCAGATACCAGCTCCTTCTCCGTAGGCGAAGCCTACCTTGCGGTTCCCGCCCACGTCTGCACTACTGTCAACCTCTACGAGGAATTGTTACCCGTGACCGGTAGACAAGTGGGAGAAGGCTGGCGGGTGGTAGCTAGGGACCGGCGGATCACGGTGTGAAAAATCGCTCTCCTTACCCAGAACAGACAGATCCCCGTCCCCATGTCTACAAGCTTCCTCCTAGACGCCCACCTGGACCTCGCCACCAACGCCCTCGCCTATAACCGCGACCTCACCCAACCCGTGCACGCGATTCGGGACGAAGAGATGCGGCTTGGCCTGACCGACCATCCGGACCGGGGCCGTGGCACCGTATCCCTGCCGGAGTTGCGGCGGGGTAGGGTAGGGCTGGTATTCGCCACCGTGATCGCCCGCGTGGAGCCTCCCGGAACCCCGGTGGGCAGTGTGCGCCTGCCCGGCTGGAAGTCCCCCGCCCAGGCCTGGGCCGACGCCCGGCGGCAACTGGCCTGGTACCAGGCGATGGAGGAGCAGGGGGAGATGGTGCCGATCACCGACTCGGCCGCTCTCCGGCGACACTTGGAAGACTGGCAGTCCACCGCCTCCACCGATCACCTTCCGGTCGGGTATATCCTGGCCCTGGAGGGAGCGGACTCCCTCGTGAGCCTGGATCACCTGCACCGCATGTACGGCTGGGGGCTCCGGTCGGTGGGGCCGGCCCACTTCGGTCCGGGACGCTACGCCCCGGGTACGGGCTCCGGCGGCGGCGGACTTACCCCGGCCGGCCGGGAATTACTCCGGGAGATGGATCAGCTGGGGATGATGCTCGATCTCACCCACCTGACCGACCAAGGCTTCTTTGAGGCACTGGAGATCTTTCAGGGGCCGGTCATCGCGAGCCACCAGAACTGCCGGGCGCTGGTTCCGGGCGAGCGGCAGTTTAGCGACGACCAGATCCGGGCCATCATTGACCGGGGCGGGGTGCTTGGCGGCGCCCTCGACGCCTGGATGCTGCATCCGGGGTACGAGCGCGGCCGCTACGCGTCGGTCGAACTGGGTATCGGCCTGGAACGCGTCATCGATCACTACGACCACGTCTGCCAGCTCGCGGGCAATGCTAATCACATCGGCATCGGCAGCGATCTGGACGGCCTGTTCGGCACCGAGCAGGCTCCCTACGACATGGACACCATCGCCGACCTCACTAAACTGGGCCCGCTGCTGGAGCGAAGGGGGTACACGGAGCAGGATCGGGAGCGGGTGTTTTCGGAAAACTGGCTGCGGGTACTGAGGGGAATTTGAACCAGTTGGTGTCCTTCAGCGCTACTCCGGATCTTCCGATTCTCCATATACCACCGTCACGGCAACGGCATTTAGCGCGGCGATCCTTCGTACCTGCTCTTCACTAAGTTCAAAGTTTCCCTGCAGACTTTCCGTAACGGTGACGTAGACTATCCGTTGCTTTACGCCCAATTGCGTAAGGGTGTCGTGCGCGGTTTCGAGGGAGCCGAGGTGGCGGTCGATTAGATCGTCAAGGTACTCTGCGGAACGGGCGGGCGTATCCCAGTTGGCATTGTACCCGGCGGCGTTTTTGTACTTGACCACCCGATCGATCTCCGGGAAGGTTTCTACCCGTTGATTGTCGAGCGCGTCCCCCACGAGCTTTGTGTAAATGTGAGACATGAGATTTTATCGTTCTATGAGCACTTAGAAGCATCAAGATGCACTGATTATTTCCGAACGGGCGACGGTTGAGCTGACCCCGTCCAACCGATTTTCAATGGACGGCCCCACCCGGTCCGACCGATTCCCGTCGGACGGGGTACCTTCCGCCCCATGAAGATCCCCGTCCTCTACGAAGACGAACACCTGCTCGTCATTGACAAGCCCGCCGACGTCCTTACCGTCCCCGACCGCCACGATCCCGACCTCCCCAACCTAAAGCATCTTCTGGGCGAGCGCTACGGCAACATCATTCCCGTCCACCGCCTGGACCGGCCGACTACGGGTCTGCTCGTATTCGCCCGGACGCCAGAGGCGCACCGCGGGCTCAGCATGCAGTTCGAGGCGCGCTCCGTGGAGAAGGTCTATCTCGCGCTGGTGGACGGCGTCCCCGATCCCGAGGAGGCGGAGATCGACGAGCCCATTGCCCCCCATCCCTCCAAAGTGGGCCACATGCTGGTGACCAACCGTGGCGGGAAGTTCGCGCGCACCGATTATAAGGTGATGGAAGCTTTCGGAAAATTCAGCCTCGTAGGCGTGCAAATTTTCACCGGCCGTACCCACCAGATCCGGGTGCACCTGGCCTACATCGGCCATCCGCTACTGGTGGATCCCTTTTACGGCAAGCGCACCGAATTTCTCCTCAGCGAGATCAAGGGCCGTCGGTACAACAAGGGCAAGCACGAGGTGGAGCGGCCGCTGCTGACCCGCGTGCCCCTCCATGCTGCAAGACTTGGCTTCACCCACCCCGCCACGGAAGAATGGATGAGCTACGAGGCTGAACTGCCCAAGGATATGCGGGCCATGGTCAACCAGTTGCGGAAGCTGGGGTAGCAGCACCGGAGTGGATCGCATGGGCGCTACCCTTTCACGGGCAGGAGTGGGGGGGGCGTAGCTCACAGCCCGTACTCCGCGCGCACCTTCCTGGTCAGCCCGGCCACTACCAGGTCGTAGCTGTGATCGATCAGCTCCCGCAGCAGCGGTTCCGGCAGTGCCCCGGAGTCCGGATACACCGTGTTCCAGTGCTTTTTGTTCATGTGGTAGCCCGGTACGATCTCCGGGTGGCGGTCCCGTAATTCCTGGGCGCGGTCGGGGTCGCACTTCAGATTGAGGGTAAATTCTGCCGCGTCGAGACCGGTGAGGGCGAATATTTTACCCCCGACTTTAAGAACCAGCGTATCGGGGCCAAACGGCAATTCTTCGGTTACGGCAGCTTTCTGCAGGCAGTAATTCCGGAAAGTATCTAGATTCATCACACGCCGAATTTCGGGTTCATGAGCGGAGGAAAGCCGATTTGAGTAAATTGTTCACCCATTCAAATACCAATATTGCCAATTCGTCATCGTATCTTGAGGCTTCACTGGTTGTCCCTACACCTGGACCTTGTATGAAACCTGTATTTTGTCTCTCCTTATTCCTCTGCTGTTGTTCCATTTTGTCCGCCCAGTTTCGCCTTAGCGGTGAAGTGCGGGACGCGGAAGGTACGGTGCTCTCGTACGCGAACGTGGCCCTTTACGCTGCCACGGACTCCAGCCTCCTCAAGGTGGAGGTCACCGACGATGAAGGCCACTTCACCATGGCCAACCTGCCGAACGACCGCTACCATCTCGTGATCACCTACCTGGGTATGCCGGAATGGCGCCGCGACGACCTGGAACTGGCCGACGACGTCAATCTCGGGGTACTTTCCCTCAATCCCCTGGGCGTGGACCTGGCCCAGGCCACCGTCCGCACCACCCGCAGTCTGGTGGAGGTCAAGCCGGACCGCACGATCTTCAATGTCCAGGGCACCATCAACGCCGCCGGTAACGACGGACTCGACCTGCTCCGAAAGGCGCCGGGAGTCAGCATCGACCAGAGCGACAACATCAGCGTGCTCAACCGCTCGGGGGTGCTCGTGTACGTCGACGGGCGCCGCCTGCCGCTGCAGGGAGCCGATCTGAGCAACTACCTCCGTACCCTTACCGCCGAACAGATCGACCGGATCGATCTGATTACCAGTCCGGGTGCCCGCTACGAATCCCAGGGCAATGCCGGCATCATCGACATCCGCCTCAAACGCGCCGAGGACGAGGGGGCTAACGGAACCCTTTCCGCTTCCGGCAGCCAGGGCAGGTACGCCCAGTACGCCGTGAACGTCGGCGGTAACTACCGCAACTCCCGCTTTAATCTCTTCGGCAACGCGGGCTTCAACCGCAACCAATCCTACAGCAAGAGTGACTTCGTCAGCCTGCAGCATCAGTTCCGCCTCGTGGACGACCTCATCAGCCTGCCCACGCTGGAAACTCCGTCGGCGCGCGCCGGTTTCGACCTTTACCTCGGCAAGCGGCACACGGTCGGGGTACTCGTAGGTGGACAGTTCCAGGACGAGTTCCGGGAAGTGAATAACAGTACGGAGATCTACAACCTGGGCAAGGCGATGGCCCCCACCGAGCCCGACAGCATCCTGCGCGCCCGGGTGCTCGACAACGGGAACCACGACCAGATCACTTACAACCTGAACTACAATTTTGCCATCGCGGCCGGCCACAACCTGAACCTCGACCTGGACCACGGCCGCTACCGCAACGACAACACGATCGACCAGCCCAACCGCTACTTCTCGCCCGCCGGCGACCTGCTCAGCGTAGTGGATAACTCTTTCGATACGCCGGTGGATATCGACATCTATACCGCCCGGCTGGATTACGATTTCCCCCTCGGCCAGGGTGCCGCCAGCACCGGGGCCAAGTTCTCCCGCGTGGGCACCGACAATACCTTCCGGTTCTACGACGGCCTGATCGGGAACCGCCGGCTGGTGAACGACCGTAGCAACTCCTTCACCTACGACGAGAACGTCCTAGCACTCTACGCCAGCTACGCCGCCCAGGCGGGAGATAAGTGGGCCTATAGCGCGGGCCTGCGCATGGAAGTGACCGACGCGACCGGCGTGCTCACTACCTTTTCCACGGTTCCGGAGGAGCCGCCCGTGGACTTCAACTACGTCAGCCTGTTCCCCAACGCAGGGCTCACCTATACCCCCAGCGATCACCACAGCTTCAATCTTCGCTACGGCCGCCGCATCAATCGGCCCGATTACAACAACCTCAATCCCTTCCGCGTCCAGCTCAACGAGCTCAGCTACCGGCGCGGTAATCCCTTCCTCCAGCCGGAGAAGATCAACAACGTAGAACTGGGGTACGTCATCGGCAGCCGCTTCAACTTCAAGCTGGCCTACAGCCGCACCGAGGACCAGGTAGCCCAGCTGCTGAGCCCCGATTCCGTGGACGCCCGCGCCGGCTTCGAGACCTACGACAACCTCGCCCAGCAGACCGTGTACAGCTTTACGGCCAGCGCGCCCTTCCAGCTTACTACCTGGTGGCGCGCCTACCTGAACGGCAGCGCGGGTTACCTCACTAACGAAGCCGACTACGGCGAAGACGGTACGGTCAGCATCGAGGTGTTCAATTACCGCTTTTACAGCCAGAATACCTTCACGCTGCCCGCCGGTCTCACCCTGGAGGTGACCGGACAGTACATCGGCCCCGGGGTCGGGGGCGGCACCTTCGAATACAACGGCTTCGGCGCCGTCAACCTGGGCTTACAGCGCCGCTTCCTCGCCGAGCAGTTGTACGTCAAGCTGACATGCAACGACATTTTCTACACCTCGGTCATCGAGGGCAGCAGCAACTTCAACGGCCTGCTGGCCATGGGGCGCGTGGCCCGCGACAGCCGCCGGGCGGGCATCAGCCTGACCTACGCCTTCGGCAACGATAAGGTCACCTCCCGCAGCCGCGATACCGGGCTGGACCCCGAGGCGAGCCGGATCCATTAGCCGGTCCTCAGAACAGGATGCGCCTGACTACTTCCGCGTAACTCCGGCTGGCGCGCAGTATTTCGTCGTTGCTCAGCACGATGTCGTAACCGTGGCCCTCCCGGTAGATCTCGCGGATGGCGTAGCGGTTGACGATGGTGGAGCGGTCGCCCCGGGGCACCACGATGCGGTCCGGGGCTGCAGGCGTTCCACGGCGCGGGCGAACCGCTTCTTCGAGTAGGGTTTGAGCAGGTAGTCCACGGCGTGTAGCTCGAAAGCTTTCAGGGCATTGAGTTCGCTGGCCAGGGCCAGGCGGGCAGACTCGGCGACTTCCGCTTCGGCCCGGCGCAGGTCCTGGTCATAGAACAATGATACGGGTTCGCTGCCGCACCGGGCCGTCGGTTCCGGTGAACGGCCACGGGGGCGGATAAGCAACCAATGGATCCGGGAATCGTCCCTAGGCCGGGCGTTCATCTACGCCGATTGGCCACCCATCGAAAATACCTGTCATGCCATGCCGGATGCCCTAATCTTTGCAGTATCAATTATTTACGACCATAATTCCCACCTGTGAGAACTTCCTTTACCCTGGCTTTCTTCTTATGCCTCTGCACCTGCGTCCGCGCCCAGTATACGATAGTCGGGCAGGTACAGGATGCGGATGCCCAGTCCGTGGCCTTTGCCAACGTGGCCGTGTACGCCGTGACCGATTCCAGCCTGGTGAAAGTGGAAACGACCAATGATGCCGGCGTGTTCCGTATACAGAACGTGCCGGGGGCCGACTATATGCTCAGCGTGACCTATCTGGGGGCCCCGGAGCTGCGTCAGGACGTGGCCGTGACCGGGAACCTCGATCTGGGCGTACTCCGCCTGGCCCCCGGCGCCGTAGAGCTCGCGGAAGCCACCGTGACGGCCCAGCGCGCGCTCGTGGAAGTGAAACCTGACCGCACGGTCTTCAACGTAGAAGGTACGATCAACGCCGTGGGCAATTCGGGGCTGGACCTGCTGCGCATGGCTCCGGGAGTCACCGTGGATAACAACGATAACATCAACGTGCTGAGCCGCTCCGGCGTACTGCTGTACGTGGACGGCCGCCGCCTACCCTTACAGGGGCAGGACTTGAGCAATTACCTGCGCAACCTGACCGCCGAGCAGATCGACCGCATCGACATCATTACCAATCCGGGAGCAAAGTACGAGGCCGAGGGCAATGCAGGCATCATTGACATCCGCCTCAAGAAGCCCGACGACGAAGGGGCCAACGGCACCCTGAGTACCAATGCCAGCCGGGGACGCTACTTCCGCGGCGGCCTGGACGCCAACGGGAACTACCGCAACCGCTGGGTCAACGTGTATGGGAACCTGGGGTACAACAGCATTGAAAACTTCAACACCATGCTATTCGACAGCTACCAGAATGGCCTGCTCCTCGATGAGGACAACCTGGGCCGCTACAGCGGGCGCACGGCCAATTACCGGCTGGGGACGGATTTTCGGCTGGGGGACCATACGATCGGTATCCTGGTCGGCGGCCGGTACAACGATGCCACTAACCTGGGCCATAACGAAACGGACATTTTTAACCTGACCGGCGGTACGCCCCGCTTCGATTCAACCCTCGTTGCCCGCAACGTGATGGACAGCGACCGCGGGCAGAACACCGTCAACCTGAACTACCGTTACGCCATCGACGATGACCGTAGCCTGAACGTCGACCTCGACTACGGACGCTTCCGCAACGATCAACAAATGGACCAGCCCAATCGCTACTTCGATGCCGAAGGCCGGCCGCTGAGCAGTCTGCTCAACTACTTCGAAACCCCGACGGACATCGACATTTACACGGCGAAGGCAGATTACGAGCAACCCCTTGCCGACGGTATAGTGAGTGCCGGTACCCGCTTCAGCCGCGTGC
>JBGTHX010000518.1:0-8137 GCA_041746055.1 Lewinella sp.
ACGGCCTGAAGGACCTTACCCGGGCCCTGCGGCACCGGGTGAAACTGGCAGAAGAACGTTTGCGGCCCTTTACCGACCGGGAAGCGGAATTGCTCGACCGGCGGAGCGGGATGTCGGCCGATCTGCAGCAGCGGATCTTCCGGGAATACACCTTTTTGAATGCCCGCGGCGAAGACCGGGGCCTGGGCGTGCTGTTCGCCGATACGGTCGTCGGGGTGCCACCCGCAGGAGCGGGTGAGTGCGCCGCCCCGAAACTTCTCCAGTTTGCCTACCTCCATGGCCTGAGCCCCGTGGCCCTGGCGGAATTTTGGTGGGGACAGGCCCCGGAATCCGAGATCCGGCAACACGGTGAATACTATCCCGCCTGCCGGGGGAAGTGCGAACCGATTCTGGGTCACATGCTCCTGGGCCTGGAGGTGGACCCCAACCCCTTACTGGTGAACCCCGCCGAAGGCAAGCGCCTGGCGTTTCACTACGAAGACAATGACCTACTGGTGGTCGATAAGCCCCACGATTTTTTGTCGGTACCCGGGCGGCACATCGAGGATTCCGTCTGGCTCCGCCTTCGGGAACGTTTTCCGCTGGCTACGGGACCGCTGGTGGCCCACCGCCTGGATATGTCCACCAGTGGCCTGCTACTGGGCAGCAAGAGCGTCGAGGTACACCGGCTGCTCCAGCGACAGTTCTTCCGCCGAACCGTGGAAAAGCGCTACCTGGCCCTGGTGGAGGGCGAAGTAAGCGGGGAGGAAGGAGTCATCGACCTGCCGCTCCGCGGCGACCTGGTGGACCGACCAAGGCAACGGGTGTGCTACGAGGAGGGCAAACCGGCCCGTACGATCTGGCGCGTACTGGAGCGAATACCCGGACGGACGCTGGTGGACTTGAAGCCCGTGACGGGCCGTACCCACCAACTCCGGGTACACTGCGCCCATCCGGACGGTCTGGGAACGCCGATCGTCGGCGACGACCTCTACGGTGCCCCCGGCACACGACTATGCCTGCACGCGGCGGGCATCACCTTCGTGCATCCGGTGACCCGGGAACGGCTCACCTTCGAATCAGCGGTCAGCTTCCCGGCCTGAACGGAGGCCCCCGGCACCCGCGCTCCCGCCCCGGGACGACTGAACATTTGCTGGCTCCATGCGGATAAATAGGGATCAAATGAAACACCCCATGAAGATTTCCACCCTTTCCCTCGGCCTGTCCGCCTGCCTGTTCCTCACCGCCTGCGGAGAGAATACCGATTCCCGCGGCACCCCCGAACCCGATATGCCGACCACCGAAGCCGAGTTGGAAGCGGAACTGACCCCGGCCAATATGGCTCCCGAATTCGTGGAGGTGCTCGATGCCCACGGCGGCCTGTCCGGCTGGAACAACGCTCAGGCCCTGTCCTTCCTGATTCGCGACTTCCCCGTGGGCGACGGGAAAACGACGCTGACCGACTTACACCGGGTGAACCTCGGCAGTCGCGACCAGGTGATCGAGGGCGACGACTACGACATCGTGACCCGCAACGACACCACCTGGATCGCGCCGGGTACCGACGCCATCGCCCTGCCGGCCAGGCTTTACCAGGGTGCCAGCTTCTACCTGTTGGGAATGCCCTTTGTATTCGCGGACGCGGGCATTACGATAACCTACTCCGGCGAGGCGGAATTCGGCGACGAAACCATGGACGAATTCCAGGTACAGATCCCCGACGAGATGGGCGACGGCGGCAACGACTACCTGCTGTACGCCGACCCGAACACCCACCAACTGCATTACGCCGTTTTCCCGGTCACCTACCCCGCCATCGCGGCTATGAACCTGCAGCAGATGGTGGATTTCCAAGAATGGCAAACGGTCGACGGAATGGTCGTACCCTCCGTACTGACACTGTATTCCGCTCCCAACGAGGTGACGGAGGGGACCCCGGGAACGACCATCACCTTCGAACGTGTTACTTTTTCTGCCCGCCCCTTCGAGAGCAGCATCTTCAACGTACCGGACGACGCCCAGATCGATCAGAGCGCCTCGATGTAGGCAGGGTTTAGGTGCCGAGTCCCGGGCGGCCGTTCGGGATGAGGACCCCCTTTTCCAGCCGGAACAGATTGCTGAAGGGATCCACCTTGAAGTCAAGGTGACCGTCCAGGTCGGCGTAGGCGATGTTGGGTCGGCTTAGTGCGAAATGGAGCCCGGCGGCGATGCCGAGTCCGCACTCGTCCAGGCAGCCGACCATCACCTCGTTGGCGGCGGATTTCGCGACCGAATTAATGTGCAGGGAGGGCCAGATGCCGCCCACCTTTTGCAGCTTGATATTGATCATATCGGTCAGCTCGTGCTGGGTGAGGCGAAAGGCGTCGGCCAGGGTCTTGAGGCTTTCGTCGGCCATCACCGCGATGGGGGAATCGCGGGTGAGGGTGCCCATTACGGCCTCTTCGTCGATGCTGGTGGGCTGTTCCAGGATGTCTACGCCCAGGGGCTGGGCGGCACTGATGAAGTGGAGCGCCTGTTCCAGGGTGTAGCCCTGATTACCGTCGAAGCGCAGGGTAAGGTGGGGAAATTCTTTGCGGACACGGCGTACGCGGGTGATGTCCTCCTCTACGTTCAGGCCGCCCTTGATCTTGATGATATCGAAGCCCCGGGAGACGAAATCGCGCGCCTTGTCCAGCGTCTCCTGCACCGGGAGAATGCCGATGGTAATGCTGGTGGCAATGCGGTTACGAAATCCTCCCAGGAACTCGTAGAGCGGCACCCCGGCGGCCTTGGCGACCAGGTCATAGAGCGCATTGTCGACCATACACAGGGCAGAGCTCCCGAGTACCTCGCGGAGTTCTTCCAGGATGCGGGCGTAGTGGAAGGGCTTGGCATTCAGTAGCGCCGGTACGATTGTGTTGCCGATCGCTGCCTCCACGTCGGACGCGATCTCCCCGGTGACGACCAGATCGGGCGCACCGAGACCGTAGCCGCGCAATCCGGTGTCCGTGATCAGGCGGAGCGCGAAATTGGTGGCCTTACCGATGGTTTCGTAAGCGATCGTGTAGGGCTCGATCAGCTCGAGGTCATACCGCTCGTATTCAACGTGGGTTATCCGCATCCGGACGAAGGTAGCGCGAAATGAGCTGCACCAGCCTTTCCGACCCGTGAGCCAGGACGTCGAAGCAGGGCAGTCCGGTTTCCGCGGTCACCTGCCGGCACGCCTCCTCGATCTGGTCGGCAGCCAGGCCCTCGTGGTTGAGGGTGATGGCGAGTACCTCGCGGCCGGAAACCACGCGGATGGCGTTGATCTGCTCAGCGAGCGGGTGGAGCGGGTAGCCCGGGAATCCGTCGTATTCCACGCGCGTCGGGGCGTGCTGAAGAATCACGAAGTCGGGACGGCCGGCAGCCAGAATTTCGAAGCCGCCGGGATAGGCGGGGTTCATCAGGGAACCTTGCCCCTCGATCACTATCGCATCAGGCTTTTCGTTGCGGTAGGCGCTCACCACCGCGTGCTCGATCTCTCCGGAGACGAAGTCGTTGATGCAGCTGTCCATAATCATCGAATACTTGGCCCCCTGCATCCAGCCGGTCTGGCCGGTACCGATCATTTCTGCGCCGTACCCCGCCTTGCGCAGTCCCTGTACCAGGAGCCATGCCGTGGTGCGCTTACCGATGGCGGAGTCCGTCCCCAGTACGGCGAGTTTGAGGCAGTCGACCGATTCGATCTCTCCGGTAAAAAAGTGCAGTTTATCACGGTCCGGCGTCTTGCGGATGTCGCGCACCTGAACCCCGTGGGCCCTCGCGGCTTCCATCAGGTTGGGATCGTTGCTGATGAAGTCATGGAGACCACTGTCGATGTTGAGTCCGGCTTCGATGGCTTCGCGGATCGCGGTGCGGCCCGGGGCGGGAAGGCGCCCCCCGTCGGGTGCAAGTCCGACTACGAAGTAAGTAGGCTTCGCGGCGGCGCCCACCAGCGCATCCTGCAGCGAGGCGAAGACCGGGATACCATTGGGCCGCTGGTCCAGCACCTGGCCGCTGTCCTGTCCGGCGTAATTCTGGTCAATGATGCCGAGGACCCGGTAGCGGTTCGTGAAGCGTGCCAGCCCGTGGGCGGTCTTACCGTTCGGGGTGTTAAAGGCGCCGTCGGCGTACACGACGGCGTTGCCGTCGAGGGGTGAATCTTGCATGAAATAATTATCGTTTGGCGGTCAGTACCGCTACTTGCAGATGGGATTCTTCGTTCGATTGTTCACTCAGCGCGATCAATCCGGCGGTCGAGGCCGGCAGCACCTGCAGGGCCTCCTTCTGGCTCAGGTAGCCGGACATCTTCTTCATTTTATGGTCCGAAATGTCGTAGGCGGATCCGTGGCTTTCGTACAACGCGTCCAGTGCCTCTTGACCGTCGAAGCTGTGCCAGTTGATGAGCGGCTCGTTGATCCGGGTCTCGTGGATCTGACCGGGACGAAGGTCCAGGCACCTGCGGCTCCCCGCCCGAAAGGAACTGACGATGGGATTTTTGTCGACCGATGAGGCCGCGATCATCCGTGGCAGGGAGGGGTAAGATCCCTTGCGCCCCAATCGCACGAAACCCTGGTAGATGCCGGCCAGCAGCGTACCGTTACTGACGGGTACGGCCACGGTATCGGGCATGCGGCCGAGGCCGGATACGATCTCGTCGGCGATCGTGGAATACGCCCGCATCTGGAGGTCGGTGTTCGGCGGCCCCGGATTGGCGTTGTACCAGCCGTTCTCCTCGGCTATCCGGTTGCTGTAGGCCACGGTATCCTCGTAGGTGCCGGGCGGGCGATGGATCCGTGCCCCCAGCGCTTCCATCTCCGCGAGCCGGTGGGTGTGGTAATTCTCGGGCACGTAGATCTCGCAGTCCAGGCCGCCGAGGTGAGCCGCCAAAGCGACGGCTACGCCGTAGTTACCGCAGGTGGCTAGCGATACCGTCTGCTGGTCCTGGACCAGTGCCTCCTCCACGTGGGCGAAGGCGATGCGGTCCTTCTGGGTGCCGGTGGGATTATCGCCCTCAAATTTCAGGAACAGGAGCCGCTGGTTGAAGTCGCGCTCGAGTCCCCGGGATCGTCGCATCCAGGTATCGCCGATCTCTTCCCCGATCAGGCGGCTGAAGGCCTCGATGCGCTCGAGGCGCGGCAGGCTGCGGTTGCTGCTCACTTCGGAGAGCATGCGGGAAGATCTGGAGACGGTGTTACTGGCGGTGCGCACGGCGTCGCGTAGGGTCATAAGTGGACAGGGTCTGTTCCTTCAACCCACTCCGTAGCGGTCCGGTTCTCCCCCTCCCGCCGATCGGGGGAATTGCCTACCTTACCCTAAACACGGACACGATGAACCACCACGAAAAGAAGAAACTGGATCCCGAGGTCTACCGCCTCTTCGACCGTTACGTACACAGCCAACTCGAGCGCCGCGAGTTCATGGAACGCCTGGGGGCCTTCGCCGTGGGGGGCCTGACGGTCAAGGGAATTCTGGACTACCTACAGCCGAAATACGAAACGGCGGTACAGGTCAAGCCCGGTGATCCCCGGATCGAGGGGGAATACATCACCTACCCTTCCCCGAAGGGCGGCGGTGAGATCCGGGCCCTGCTGGTGCGTCCGGCCGAAATGCCCGAACGGCCCATGGGGCGGGTGCTGGTGGTGCACGAGAACCGCGGGCTCAATCCCCACATCGAGGACGTTGCGCGCCGGGCCGCGCTGGCGGGATTCGTGACCCTCGCTCCCGATGCACTTACGCCCCTGGGTGGCTATCCCGGGAACGACGACGACGGACGCGAACTGCAGCGGCAGCGGGATGGAGAAGAAATGCTGGAAGACTTCATTGCCGGCTACGACTACCTCCGCAACCTGAACGACGAGGTGGCCAAGGTCGGCGTGGTGGGCTTCTGCTTCGGCGGATCGATCTCCAACAACATGGCCGTGCGGGTGCCGGATCTGGCGGCCGCCGTGCCCTTCTACGGGGGGCAGCCGGCGCTGGAGGAGGTGCCGAAGATTCAGGCGCCCCTGATTTTACACTACGCTGGTCTGGACGAACGGGTGAATGCGGGTTGGCCCGAGTACGCCAAAGCCTTGCTGGACAACAACAAGGAATACAGCGCCCACATTTACGAGGGGGTGCAGCACGGCTTTCACAACGATACCACGCCGCGCTACGACGAGGAGGCAGCTAAGCTAGCCTGGCAAAGGACGGTGGACTTCTTTACCTACTACCTGGCCTGATCCGGTCCGTCCTATGCACCGAGCACCTGCTTGTCAAAGGGATTGAGCCCTACCCCCTGCACCTGGGCCTCCGCTTCCAGGCGGTATTCGCTCTGGACGTGACGGAGTTTCTTGGCCGCCCAGGCCAGTCCTCCGTAGAGGGGGTTTTTGTCGCCGAAGCGGTCCATCGGCGATGGAATGGGATCGAAGGCAATGCGGAAGCTGATCTCTACCGGTACGCCTTCCGCGGGCACTTCAATCAGGTCGGTGACGATCTGGCGGGCCAGTTCGTATTCGTCGACCAGCTGGGACTCGTCCTTGCCGCGGGAGTACTTCTCAACCAGCACGATCTTGATGGCCGAGACGGTCTGGGCGTGCTTGCTGGTGAGCCGGATGCGACCGGACAGACTGCCCATACGGGGATCGAAGTCGGGCGGGAGCAACAGCTCCAGTTTCACTCCTTCAATCCCCAGCCACTGTTTTACTTTACCTAGCATAATCCGAAGTTAGCACCATACCGATCCGGTATCCGTTCTAATCGACAAACGCCCCCCGGCGCTATAAGTTAGCCTATGCAACTCATCACCCACGACCAGATCCGCGACCTCGGTAACCTAGAACTCCTGGCCCGGCAGGTGGTCGAGGGTTTTATCATCGGCTTGCACAAGAGCCCCTTCCACGGCTTCAGTGTAGAATTCGCCGAGCACCGCATCTACAACCCCGGAGAACCGACCCGCAATATCGACTGGAAGGTGTTCGCGCGCACCGACAAGATGTACACCAAGCGCTACGAAGAGGAAACGAACCTGCGCTGCCAGATCGTGGTAGACAGCAGCTCCAGTATGTATTATCCGGAGGTAGGCAGCGACAGAGAGGATTACATCAACAAAATCCGCTTCTCCGCCCTGGCCGCCGCCAGTCTGATGAACCTGCTGATGAAGCAGCGGGACGCCTTTGGCCTCACCTTCTTCAACGAAGGGGTCGACCTGCACACCCGCCCCAAGTCCAGCACCATTCACTACCGGTTACTGCTGACCCACCTGCAGCAACTGATCGACCGGCCGACGCATGACATCAAGACCGGTACCGCCGCCGCGCTGCACCAGATCGCGGACAGCATTCACCGGCGCTCGCTGGTAGTGATCTTCAGTGACATGTTTGACGAGACGGAGCGGGAGGACGACCTCTTCGCGGCTTTGCAGCACCTGAAGCACGCCAAGCACGAGGTGGTCCTCTTCCACACCGTGGATTCCCGGCACGAAATCAACTTCGAGTTCGAAGACCGCCCCTACGAGTTTATCGATATGGAGAGCGGGGAGCACGTCAAGCTGCAACCGCAGCAGGTGAGGGAATTCTACGTGGAACAGGTGCTTGCCTACCAGGAGCGTCTGCGCCTAAAGTGCCTGCAGTACAAGATCGACTACGTAGAGGCCGACATTCGGGCGGGTTTTCGGCCGATCCTCCAGCAATACCTCGTGAAGCGGGCGCGGATGCGCTAGTTCTCCGTCGCGAAGGCCGCCTCCACCCGCCGCAGGAAGGTCTGGGCGGTTCCCGGTGTAACCTCCAGGATCTCGTAGGTCTGACCGTCCGGCATCTCCAGCACCAGGTCCTTGGCTTTGGTTTCCCGCAGTTCGTTCATGAAGGTATTGTTGTTGCTCACCACGTTCAGGATTCCGTCGCGGAAACCGAAGAAATAGTAGGTCTCATTTGGCGACTTCAGAAAGAGGTACAGCCGATCGTCTCCACCGGTCGTCATCTTCACCTCCAGGTAGCTTTCGAAGCGGCGGCTAATGGGCCGGCCGGCCACGGAGGCCAGACCGTTCATTTTTTCGGTACTCACGAAGGACTGGTAATCCGTGTTCCAGCGCATCTTCATATCGCTGAAGAGGAAGGTGTGCTTATTGACGGCGGGCGGCAGGTCTACGGCATCCGCCGTGAGGCCGGCAATCGCGGCCTCG
>JBGTHX010000519.1:0-3344 GCA_041746055.1 Lewinella sp.
AGGCAGGCGATCAACGCTTACATTGATTATTACAACGACTGCTTAGCAAAACCATTCAACTGGAAATGTGACGGCTTCAGTCTGGAGCGGCCCCTACGCAGTAGTCAAAGCTGATGCAAACTTTGATCTTGAACCACTAGACTAACCACTAATTCTGGAAACATGCTTGATAAGCGATACAAGATCTCCATGGTTCCCAACGCTGACCAGCCCAACCTCTTCTACACATTGTTTGACTCGCTGACTGCAGCGCAGGACTTTTTCAACGTCCTGAAGCGTAGCATGACCGCCTACTGCATCAGCAATGAGTTGTTGGACCCGGACAGCAGGAGCATCGAGCTCGTACAATTGGGCGATGAAGAGCGGGAGGCTATAGCCCGCAGGTATATGACCTACCGCCAGCTCACCAACCCGATTGATCCCCTACTCGTTGGTCGGTGGTACACGCCGGACTGTACTACAAACCGGATGCGCTCAGGCCGGACAATAGCCGGGTACTTTACAACAGGAAACCACGGACCTTTCAGGCCAGCGATCGGATTTCGGGCTGTCCCGAGTTGCCTACAATGGAGTTGGCCAGCACATGATTTTGGGAATACCGCTGGACCTATACTGCGCTTCCAAGCAAGCCTCAATTATCCACGACCAACTCCCAGCGAAAGGGTTGATGGGGTTTGTCCGGACCGTAGAGCTGCTGAATTAGCTTCCGGTAGGCGTGGATACAATGGACATAAAATTTTGGACTTAGCCAGTTGGCAAAGTGAATAGTCCAGTCGATGCTACAGTAGGTACCACCGTACTTCCCTCCCTTCGCGATTATGCCCGTGGCCCCCGCCTCAACGAGCTCTTCGACACTAATCCGGAAGGCGTTGCTCCCGGATTGCATTCTAATGGTGTAGAGTTCGGCGCCGGTGAAATTTGGGTTGTTGGCCTTCTCCCACTCGCTAATAAATTCCAGGGTGGTCGGGGAGCGTAGCCAGTTTCTGACAAATTCCTTTCCTCTGTCGGTGCCCACGGCGTTGCCGAGGTCAGTAACGGAGATGAATTGCGTGTCCCGGTCAATTCTGATCTCTCTATTCTTGATCACGATTTTGGATTGATAGCTCATAGTTGGTAGACTTTACACATACGTCGGAAATCAATTTGAGAAGGGGCTGACTGGGTCTTGCGGTAAAATCACCTCCGGGCCCATTGTATCCAGTAGAAAGTTTGAGTTTCCAGTGCAGAGGGCCCCTGAGCGCACTAAGTTCAACCCAGGAATTAACTGACGCATGCCATGACTTAATTTATTTTGGGAAAACTTCGGATGAGTAACAGCTCAAGCTTGCGTTTACCCAGACTATAGGGTGACTCTTTACATCCCTACCGCCTTTACTATCGATTCTCCGCTAACCAGTGCTTCACAGGGGGCACGATGACAACTTATTTCACTGTACCCAACCTCCCTAATGGTAGCAAAGTGGGATAGAAGCTAAGTCCAGAAGATACCTCTTAGCATGGATGAGTCGGTTAAAGTGACTCCGCTGCGGATTTACGGCATCACCGCTGTTTTTATTCCAAAATTGACAGGCGCCTGTCCGTCATCCCCCTCGGCAATCAGGTCAAGCCATTCAAAGCAGCATCTACTTTTTTGAGCCTTATCGAGCGGTCGGTCTGGTTCTCGAAGGAGCGGTTACTGAAAATGGAGGCCACTTCGACTGAGGCGCAGATGGCAAGCCTCCGGGGCACGGATTGGCCATGATGTCCACGCTTCACTCGAAGGCTATGCTAGACCTGGTTACCCGCTCCGAACGCTGCGTGGCAACTTGCTGCGCCGCGGACCTCGCCAGCTACTCTAGTGGGCATTCCCCCGCATGGGATTTGATAAATCCTTGCTGTGGTGATCCCACCAAATCTCGCGCCGCAGCACCGACACCACCCGCAAGATTTTGTAGCGATCCTACAGGCTTACCAAAAACCACGTCCGCGGATGAATAGATAATTACCCGTTCACCCATACGCCAGCCTCGGAGCAGATCCCCCCCACCGGCGACTCGGCATCATCGCCGAGCACGACGCCGGTACCCCGATCGCCGAACTGTACCGCCAACACCACATCATTCCGGCGGTCTCCTATAAGTGAAGAAAGGAGACGGTCACCGCCAAGGTCGGCACCCAACGCCACCACAAGGAACTGGAGGCTGAGTACATGCGACTTAAGGAGATGTACACCATCCTGAGCCTGGGCCTCGGTATCCTGCAGCGGGGCCACTCCTTGGTAAAATAGTGTAAAATCCAGGTTTAGCCCCCTTCCCCTGAATGTTAGCATGATCGACCACGTCACGGTCGATCTGGGTGACAGTGTCCGGCACTGCTGCCGCGTTCTGGGTTGACGGCGCTCCAGTTACCACGACCACCGGGCCGGTAAACCCCCGGAAGGGGCGGACGGCAAGTGGGCCAGCCGACTGCCGCGCACCGCGGAGCGTTTCGTTTTATGGGCCTCCTGGAAGGTGTCCAACCACCTACGGCGGCGGGGGATGAACGGCACCAAATACAAGCGTGTATACCGCGCCTGGTACCGTGAGCGCTTCAACCTACGCATCCCGCCGCCGCGGATTCACCGCAACTACCAGGAACTGATCAGCCCGGAGCCGATCAGCGAGGGCTGGGCGATGGACTTCGGGAGTCACTATGTGGTCGGCTCTACCCGTCGTCAGTTCCGCACCATCAGCGTCATGCAGGAGGGCTTGAGTCGGGCTGTGAGGACCGAGACCCACAAGAGTTTCTCGGCCAGAACCCTACCGGGTAAACTCAATCAGGTGCTGGATTACCGGGGCCGGCTGGCCGCCATCCGCTGTGGCAACCGTCCGGAGTTCATCTCGGATAGGTGCGAAAGTGGGCGGAGTCCCACAGCATCGAATTACGCTTCATCCGGTCCTGTGAGACAACGCAGAACGGGCTGCTCGAACGATTAGATAGGACTCTGTGCACCCAGTACCTCAACCTGATCTGGTTGCGGGGCTTGGAGGAACTAAACGACGAACTACAGAGCTGGAGCCAGACCTACAACCTCACGCGTCCGCACAATAACCTGGACCAGTTCAGCCCAGAAATCTACGGAAACGAAAACCACTGATGCTACTGTTCTCTAGTTGCGGCTTTGGTGGGGTAAGGATGCTACATTTTACCCCTGTTTCCTGCGCCGAGACGAACGGCTAAACCACCATCAAAACTTCTTTTTTCGGGGCAACACTCGTGCATGTATCGGGACGTTGGCGATCCGATTGACATTGGGGTTAGATCCATTTTCCTTTCCACAATTGCCCTATCCAGGCTTCTAAGATTGGCGTGAGAGATGCGCTTGA
>JBGTHX010000520.1:0-4042 GCA_041746055.1 Lewinella sp.
GGCCCTCGGCCTGGTGCAGCAGGTAGAGGTAGTACCAGCTTTCGGCTTCGTAGGTCGAACCCGGAAAGCGTTCGTCAAGCGACTCGAAGGCCTCGATCGCGCGGGCATTGTTGCCCAGCCGGTCGCGCAGTTCCCGGCCGAGGGTAAAGTAGGCCGTGGCCAGGTTAGCGCGGCTGGTGTTCTGGGATTCCTCGTCGACGGGCACGCCGGCCAGGATCCGTTCGATCTCCTCGTCGGTAATGAGGGTGACCTCGGGACCGGCGGGATTCGCTACCCCCGCGTCGCCGACGTCGGTGAAGAGGCCCACGTCGGTACGGTTGCTCCGCCGCCAGTTGTCTTCCAGGGCGCGATCGCCCCAGCGGCGGGAGAAATCGCGTTGGCCGCGGCGGATAGCCTGGTTGTCGTAGCCCCAGAAGTCACTCGGGGCGGGGCCCGCGTTGGCCATGGCGCTGGCGGGATTGGCGACCGGCAGGCTACCGCGGGTGGCCGGGGTACTGAAGTTGGCGGCCGAGTTGGTGGCGCGCTGCAGTTCGAACACTTCTTCCGCCCAACTGCGGCGATCGGCTTCGGGGAGCATACCGATGCGAAGCAGGCTATCCTGAAGGGTGATAGCTTCGAGGTTGGTAGCCACACCGCTGAGGCGGGTGCTGCGGTCGGAGGTAGCCGGGTAGCGAAGGTCGGTCTGGGCCATGACCTGCAGCGTACTGTCGTAGTAGCGGCTGGCGGTGAGGTAATCCTCCCCGTCGTAGGCCAGGTTGCCCAGCATCTGGTAGGCTTCCACGCGGGTATTGCTGCCTCCGTAGGGACTGTCGAGGGCCCGCCGCAGGTAAGCGGAGCCGGCGTCCTGGTCGCCGCTCTCCAGCGCGATCCCGGCCATGGCGTAGAGGATCTGGCTCTCGTACTCGAGGTTCTTTTCCTCCTTCGACATCCGTTCCAGCTGGCTGAGGGCTTCGGCGGGGCTGCCGCCGCCGGAGCGGTAGGCAGACTGCGCCATATTAATGCGGGCACCCAGCTCGAGTTCATAGGCGGGTTTGGCGGCTACCACGGCGCGGAAGGCGTCGGCGGCGGGGCCGTACTGATTTAGTTCCTCGTAGAGCTGTCCGGCGATGTAGTAGTACCGGGCCTGCTCGTTCCGTTCCTCCGCCACTTCGGCGGCGGCCTCGAGGTAAGGGATGGCCTCGTCGAAGCGTTCCTGTTCGAGATAGCTGTAGGCCTGCACGGCGATGGCCTTGCGGCGTACGTCGGCGAAGGTGCCGCGGTCGTTGCGCAGATCCTCCAGGATGATTTGGGCGCGGTCGAAATTATCGCGCTTGATGAGCGTCCAGGCCAGCCAGAGACGGATCTCCTGGTGGGCGGGGCGGTGCTTGAGGATATAGCTGCCGGGCTTGGACCCGTACTCCCCGCCGTCGGCATCGGACGCCGAGCGGTTGCTGAAGATGGAGATCATGCCGATCGGGCCTTCTTCCATATCCGGAACCTCCTCCTCGGTCACTTCGGGTTCATTCTCGAGACCGGCGATGGCTGAGGTGTCGGCGGCCGGTGTGTTATTGGGCAGGCGGATGCCGCGTTTGCGGGCCTTTATCTTAGCCTGCCGTTCGCGCTCCCGCTGCTTTTGCGCGGCCTTGCGTTCCTTGTCGCGTTCCCGGATGGTGCGGCGGCGCTCGCGCTGGGCATCGCGCTGGGCGTTGAGGCGTTCGCGGCGCGACTGGGTGTTGGTCTGCTCCGTGCCGAGTTCGCGGCGGCTTTCAAATTCTTCCTCTTCGGGGCCTGCTTTTTCTCCCGCCTTTCCCTTGGCCCGCTTGGGGCGGGGACGAAACTCGTTCTGGGCGAAATCGAGGGTGCGTTCGGCGCTTTCGTAGTCCTGCTTGAGGAGCTGGGCCTGACCGACCAGCAGGTAGCTGTCGGCGGTCCAGGTGCTGTAGGGATGCTTCTTGACCACGATGGCCACCTTTTCGATGGCGCGGTCCAGTTCTCCGGCTACGCTGGAGGGGTTGTCTACGGCCAGGAAGGGGAACATTTCCAGCCGCTGGTTATAGTTATCCTGGTACTGGGCGTCGAGGGCCAGCAGGCTCTCGTCCATGATCTCCCGGGCGTTGAAGTAGCCGTTGTAGTGGGCGTTGGTATTGTGCCAGGCTTTGGCCACGATGCCCTGTTCATCCCTGCTCTTCGTGGAAGAGCAGGTGTACAGCAGCACCTGCAGAGCCAATAGAATCAGGAAGAGCTTCGTTAATCTCAAATCTTATGCTTTAGTGTTTGCCGTCCGGCGGACCCCCTATCTTTGCCGGCACTACCCGAGCAAACGCGCGTAAGGTAGCCTAAAGTGTGGCGGCTGCTGCACAAAGCAGATAGTAGCATGGAGGAAACAAGCGTACCAGAAGGCCGTTGGGCCCGCATCCGTCACCGGATCCAGGATGGCTACCAGCTGGTGGTGCGCGATACGCACAACTACCACGAGGTAGCGACCTACAACCTCACGCCCCTCAACGTATACGTGGCGCTTTCGACCGTGTTCCTGATTGCCGCCCTGCTGACTTACCTCCTGATCGCCTTCACCCCCCTCCGGCAGTACATCCCCGGCTACGGCGACGTGGTGCAGCGGGAGGAAATGGCCGAACTGGAAGAGAGCGTCTCCACCCTCACCCAACTGGTGGAGGGGCAGAACCTCTACATCGATAACCTCAAGCGCACGGTGCTGGGCAGTCCCATCACCGCCGACAGCATCGAACGTCGCACGGAGGTCATGGTGACCGACGACGTCGTGCCGCTGCCCCCCTCCGAGGAGGAGATCCAATTGCGCCGCGACATGGAACAGGAGCGGGCGGGCGTACGCCGCGACAGCGAACAGGTTCCCCTACCCTCTTCCGGGAGTTCCGCGGTTCCGCTGGCGCAGGTATACCTCGTGGCGCCGATCCACGGCGAGGTGAGTGCCGGCTTCAATCTGCTGACCGACCATACCGGCGTCGACATCCTGGCCCCCCAGAACACCCCGGTGAAGGCTACCCGCGCCGGCATCGTCTTCCTCTCGGAGTTCAGCAGTGCCAACGGCAACGTGATCGGTATCCAGCACGACAACAACCTCATCAGCTTCTACAAGCACAATTCCCGCCTGCTGAAGGAAGTCGGCGACCGCGTTACCGCCGGGGAGGCCATTGCCATTATCGGCAATACGGGTACCCAGAGTACGGGGCCCCACCTTCACTTCGAGCTCTGGCACGAGGGACGGGCGGTGGACCCGGGGGAATATGTTAGTTTTTAGGGGGGCTACCGTTGGGTGTTCTACCGCGGATCGCGCAGATTGGATTCGCGGAGTAGCGCGGATTTACCAGCGTGTAGAACACCGAGCTAGGCGGCTGAAGCCACCGCTATCCACTTCAGGGGTCGGGGCCATCCGCCATTGCTCCCGGCCGGCCCGGTGACCCGCCGGGGGCGTAAAGTAAGGCACACTGTCTGAGCCCGGAGAAATAGCTATATCACCCCGATAACTGGAGATGAACGGCCGTCAGCAATTCGAAGTGAAATGCAGACGGCGAGTTTGTGCCTTTTAGCTCCCGGTGGGTTAGCGGGACGATCAGCCGGGTGCACAGGCTTGATTTTTTGGTCCTTTTTTATCAAGAAAAAAGAACGAAGCTATCCGGCTTACAGAGCCGGGCGGCTGAAGCCACCCCTACTCCCGCTCCGATAACCCCCGAAAATACCCCGCCGCCTTAGCGATCCGATACCGGTGGCCCGGATGGCCCGGCTGCAATGGCAACAGCAGACTGCTGTAGGCCAGCTTGGTGAGCATAACTAAAGTATGCGGTAGGGAGGGGTTCACCTGCCCATTATACAGACTCGCCAGAAAGATCCGCTTGGCGGCGTAGGAAGCCGTGACCATACCGGCACTCACGTAGTGGTCTACCCCCGCGTCGCGAACGAAGACCGGCACCCCGCCCCGGGCATGCAGCCGGCGCTGGGCATCCGTCTCCTGACCCCGCGCGCCGCTGGTGGCTCCGGGACCGTAATCGCCGTTGAAGTTCCCCGCCGCAGACAGGTCGGAGGCAAA
>JBGTHX010000521.1:0-4443 GCA_041746055.1 Lewinella sp.
GGCGTCATCGGCTGAGGGTTCGCTGTCCTGGCAGCCGAGGAAAAGCGCTGCGGTTAGGGCTATGAGTATGCGGAGATGGGGTAGCATACGGGAAGATCGGTAAATTTTGGGGGTGCCCTCAGCCGCGAACCGGCAAAACCCCCAACCACCCCTACCCGTTTACCCAAAAATCGCCCGCATGAAAGCCAGCCCAGACGCCCACTTCGCCACCCAGTGTATCCACGGAGGACTCGAGCCCGATCCCCAGACCGGAGCCGTGATGACCCCCATCTATCAGACCTCTACGTATGCCCAATCCGCCCCCGGTGACCACAAGGGGTACGAATACGCCCGTACGGGTAACCCTACCCGTACCGCACTGCAGAATAATCTGGCTGCGCTCGAAAAAGGGAAGTACGGCATTTGCTTCAGCAGCGGACTGGCCGCGATGGACACCATCCTCCGCACCCTCAAGCCCGGCGACGAGGTACTCGCCAGCGACGATCTCTACGGTGGCAGCTACCGGCTGCTCACGGCCGTGATGGGCAACTTCGGGATCAAGAGCCGCTTCGTGGATATGCGCGATGCGGAAAAGCTGGCCGAACTGATCACCGACGAGACCAAACTGCTTTGGATCGAGACCCCCACCAACCCGATGCTCAACATCGTGGACATCCGGGCGCTCACTGACCTGGCGAAGGAACGTGGCATCCTGACCTGCGTCGACAACACCTTCGCCAGCCCCTACCTCCAGCAGCCGCTTGAACTCGGGGCCGATCTGGTCCTGCACAGCGCCACCAAGTACCTGGGTGGCCACAGTGACGTCGTGATGGGGGCCATCATCACCCGCAACGATGAGTTGGCCAAGCAGCTCTATTACCTCCAGAATGCCGTCGGGGCCGTGCCCGGTCCCCAGGATTGCTTCCTGGTCCTGCGCGGCATCAAAACCCTTCACCTACGGGTACAGCGGGCGTGCGAGAACGCCCGCCACATCGTGAAGGTGCTGCAGCAGAATGACCTGGTCGCCCATGTATACTACCCCGGACTCGCCGATCATCCCCGCCACGAGATCGCCGCGAAGCAGATGCGCGATTTCGGCGCTATGGTCAGCTTCGATCTGAAGGAGGATACCCTGGAAGCCGCCACGGAGGTCATGAAGAACACCCACTATTTCACCCTGGCCGAGAGCCTGGGCGGCGTGGAGAGCCTGATCGGGCACCCCGCCTCGATGACACACGCCAGCATCCCCCGGGAGCAACGCCTCAGCGTAGGCCTCACCGACAGCCTCATCCGCCTCAGCGTAGGCGTCGAGGATGCTGTTGACCTGGTCAAGGATCTGGAGCAGGCGTTGGCCGCCGCAGTGGCAGTGGCGTCCGACGCTTAAGGCGTCCGACGCTTAAAGAACTTCCTCAGCCGCGCCATAGCCTCCCCCAGTGCCGCCGGGCTCACCCCGCTGTACACGATCCGGTACCAGCCGGCCTCCGGCTGCCCCAGTCCGCCGGGAGCGGTCAGGAGGACACCCGTGTACTCGAAGATGGCTGCCCACAAAGCTTCCGCGGCCGCCGGGGTACGCTCCGGCAGGTAACCGCTGAAGTCGGCCCAGACGAACAGGCTGCCCCGCGCCGGACTGTAGGGGACATGCAGCGCATTTAGGGTTTCGGTGACCGTTCGGTAGGCCTGCGTCAGCAAGCGCTGGTTGTTCTCCTGGAACCCGCTTACCCAATCGTCGTCCTGTAGGAGTTCCGCCAGCAGCCACTGCGTCAGGTTGCTGATCTGGTGGGGGGCGTTGTAGTTGGTGAAGGCCTGGCGCAGGTCTGCATTGCGGGAATACAGCAAACCTACGCGGAAGCCGGAGATGCCGAAGTCCTTGGAAAAGGAGTACCACCAGTGCAGGTAGGGACTGTCGAGTTCCTCCAGGATCGGCAGGAAAGAGATGTATTCCGAAGTATTCACGATCCCATCCGCATCCCGGTCGAACTGGCTCAGGGCGTAGATCTCGTTGACGACCAGGTGAATGCCGTGTTGCGTACACCAGTCCGCGATGGATCGCAGCTGATCCGCCGAGTAGATGGCGCCGGTGGGATTATCCGGCTGGGTGAGTACCAGCAGTCGGAATCGGTCGCCGAGCTGGGCGTAGGTGCCGTTCAGCTCCTCCACTGACAGCGGGTGATACCCCGGTCCGAATTCAGCCCGGTAATTCCGGATGTCGTAGCGCAACAGCCCGGCTTTATTCTGCACGTCGGGCGCGTAAGCCTGGTAGGCCGGCGCCGGGAACACCGCGTAATCGCCCGCATCACCCACGACCATGGCCGTGACTTCCACGGTTGCCGTGGCACCCGCGCTCCCGCAAAAGAAATCAGCATTCAGGTCTCGGCCGGCGATGTGACGGCCCACGAAGCCGGCCACCGCCTCCCGAAATTCCGGTGCCCCGTGCAGGTTGGTGTAGGCCGCGATCCAGTCGGGCCACGCCCGCTCCCGGGCGATGGTCTGCAGTTTGTCGCGCAGCGTGGGCCACTGCAGCAGATTTTCGGCGATGCAGAGGGTGATGGCTCCGGTGGTATTATCCGCCCCGTAGGCGTTTTCCTCCGCCCGCTCGAACAGGGCGAAGTCGGGGCGCAAGGGTTCGTGGGCTTTCTTTTCTCCTCGGGTTGACAGCATGGTCTTTGGGGGATTGGGTGCTACGCGGTGTAACGGTTAGAGTTCGAAGTCGAGGGCCCGGCGGAGCACGGCTGAATCGCGCTCCTCCACCAGCTTGTGGTAGCGGTCCTCGTTAAAGCGGTACAGCGTGGCCGGACGGTGGGCCACGTTCTCCTGCCGGCCCACTTCCTCGAGAATTCCGGTCTTCAGAATGCGTGTCCTGAAGTTACGTTTATTGAAGCCCGGCACCCCCAGCACCGTTTCGTAGAGCGACTGCAGCTCACCGAGCGTAAACTGCTCGGGCAGTAATTCAAAGCCGATCGGCTGGTACCGCACCTTGGCCCGGAGCCGAGTGGTGGCCATCTCGATGATCCTGGCGTGGTCAAAGGCCAGCTCGGGCAACTCACCCAGCGGGAACCACTCCACCCGTGTAGCGTCGGACGAAGCCGCGGCCGGGTGATTGCCGAGGTTGACGAGGGCATAGTGGGCCACGCTGATCACGCGCCCGCGGGGGTCCCGGCCGGGCTTGCCGAAGGTGTAGAGCTGCTCTACAAACAGGTCCTTCACGCCGGTCTCTTCCTCCAACTCGCGCAGGGCACCGGCCTCGAGGTCCTCGTCCATTTCCACGAAGCCGCCGGGCAGGGCCCACTGCCCCTTAAAGGGCTCACCGCCACGCTGGATCAGAAGCAGATTCAGATCGGGACCGCCGTCGTAGCCGAAGACGACCACGTCGGTGGTTACGCTGGGGCGGGGGTATTTGTAGGTCGGCATCGAGAGTTACAATTTACCGGTTACTCTACCGCCCCGCCGTACCTCCCCCGTTTCCAAAGCCTCCAGCAGAGCCTCCTTCTCCGCCAGCAGTTCCGGGGTAGGTCCATACGTGAAGTCCTTCCAGTCGAGTCCGGTCCATACGGCCCAGTTTTGCAGGGCGCGGGCGCGGGTGCTGGGGAGCTCGCGGGGGCGGTAGACCAGGGTCCCATCGCGGTAAACGGGTTCCAGCAGTTCCCGGCTTTCCGTACCGGCTTCCTCCGGGGGAGTTCCTTGGAAGGCGTTGTAGAGCTTACTGGCAACCGGTAGGCCGTTGCGGCAGTAACGGCGAACGGCCAGTTTGCCGGGGTTGCTGGACTTGGCGGCGGTTTCCGAGGCCTTGACCTTGCCGTGCCAGTTCCCCGCCTCATCCTGGAGCGCCGAAAGCTTGTACACCCCACCGAGTGCCGGCTGGTCGTAGGCGGTGGCCAGGCGGGTGCCGATGCCCCAGATCCCGATCTTGGCGCCGGAGGCTTTGAGGTCACGGATAGCGTATTCGTCCAGGCTGTCGCTGGCCACGATCTGGGCGTCGGGGAAACCGGCTTCGTCAAGTAGCTTTCTGGCCTGGATGGATAGTGTGCCCAGGTCGCCGCTGTCGAGGCGGATGCCGTTCATCTCATGGCCGCGCTTGCGCAACTCCCGACCTACCTCGATGGCGTGGCGGGTGCCCTCCAGGGTATCGTAGGTGTCGACCAGGAAGATGCAGTTGGCCGGCAGGACAGCCGCGTAGGCTTCGAAGGCGGTGAGCTCGTCGGGGAAGACCATCACCCAGCTGTGGGCGTGGGTACCCCGCACCGGGATGCCGTAGTAGCGGCCCGCCCACACGTTGCTGGTGGCGTCGCAGCCGCCCAGGTAAGCGGAGCGGGAGGCGGTGAGGCCGCCGTCGATGCCCTGGGCGCGGCGCAGTCCGAATTCCAGTACCGGGTCGCCGCCGGCGGCGGCCTTGATGCGGGCGGCCTTGGTGGCGATGAGGGTGGAGAAGTTCATCACCGTCAGCAGGGCGGTTTCCAGCAGCTGCAC
>JBGTHX010000522.1:0-6386 GCA_041746055.1 Lewinella sp.
GAAGTTGTGGATGCCGCGGTCGTCTTTTTCCTGGAGCTCACGGGGCACGTAATAGTCGTCCATGCTCAGCAGGCAGACCTGCTGCTCCGTCAGGCCCTCGCGGAGCTGACGAATGAAGGTGGTCTTGCCGGAACCACTGCCGCCCGTGATACCGATGATGAAGGGTCTAGCCATACCGCGGCAAAGGTAATCACATCCTTTCTAGCTACCTTGTGGGCTACCGAAACGCCGCTAATGACCTTCGCTTACGATTTGTTCCGCACCCTGCTCGGCATGGGTGCCATGTTGGGTATATGTTACGCCTTCAGCGCCAACCGGCGGGCAATCGACTGGAAACTGGTAGGTATCGGCGTCACGATGCAGTTCGTGCTGGCGGTCCTGATTCTGAAGGTGCAGGGGGTGAGCGTGGTCTTCGATTACGTAGCGGCGGGCTTCCGGAAAACGCTTGAATTTACCGCCGCGGGCGCGGAATTCCTCTTTGGAAGCATCGTGACCAACCTGGAAAGCTTCGGATACATCTTCGCGTTCCAGGTGCTGCCGACCATCGTCTTCTTCTCGGCGCTGTCGGCCATCCTCTACTACCTCGGTATCCTGCAGAAGGTGGTTTACGGACTCGCCTGGCTGCTGAGCAAGGCCATGGGACTGAGCGGACCGGAGAGCCTCGCCGCCGCCGCCAACGTATTTATCGGACAAACCGAAGCACCGCTGGTGGTAAAGCCCTACCTCGAGCAAATGACGCGCTCCGAGCTACTATGCGTGATGGTGGGCGGCATGGCGACCATCGCCGGAAGTGTCTTCGTGTCTTACATTGGCTTTCTCGGCGGGACCGACGCAGAATCCCAGCAGTTCTTTGCCCGGCACCTGCTGACGGCCAGTATCATCTCGGCTCCCGCGGCCATCGTTTGTGCCAAGATGCTGCTGCCCGAGGACCGCGGCGAACTGGTGGCGGCCACCGGCGCCGGCACCTCCGATCCGCACGAGGCCCTCACGCCGGTTCGTGACCGCCGCCTCGAAATGGCCGCTGACGACAGCAACAACCTGCTCGATGCGATCAGCCGGGGTACCGGAGACGGACTACGGCTCGCCATCAACGTGGGCGCCATGCTGCTCGTCTTTACCGCGCTGATCTACATGCTTAATGTGCTCTTCGTGGGCGGTACGGACCTGGTGAACGACTTAGCACAGTGGATGGGGCTGACCGACACCGACTGGAACGCCGCGATCGCCGCCTCGACCGATGGACGCTTCGACGGCTTCAGCTTTACCTACCTGCTGGCGCTGCTCTTCGCCCCCGTGGCGTGGATCATCGGCGTGCCGACCCAGGATACCACTATCGTCGGACAGTTGCTCGGACTCAAGATCGTGATCAACGAATTCGTGGCTTACGACACTTTTCGGGCCGTGCGCGCAGCGGGGGACGCCCTCAGTCCGAAGAGTGTGCTGATCGCCGCCTACGCGCTATGCGGCTTCGCGAATTTCGCCAGCATCGGTATCCAGGTGGGTGGCATCAGCGCCATCGCTCCCGGACAGCGGAAGAACCTCACGGAGCTCGGATTGATCGCCCTGCTGGGGGGTACGGTGGCCTGCCTGATGACGGGGACTATCGCGGGATTATTCTACTGATTCTACGGGTAGATCGATCTTTTGGACAACTTTTTCTCCATAATGGCTTGACTGACACCTCATTGTTATTATTATTGCGCACCTGGTCTATCCCCACGCCGGCCGTCGATCCATACACTTACCAAGATTTACCGAACAGCCAGCTGCTGCGTGCGTCCCCCGCACCTGCGGCCCCGCCCTTTACATACCCAAACTAAATCCAGTATATATGAAACCTATTGACCCCTATTTTCGCTCCGGGCTACCGCTGATGGTGGTGCTCCTGCTGTGGAGTACCCTGTCGTTCGCGCAGGCCACCGGAAGCAACGAGATCACCGGCACCGTACTGGACGCCGATTCACAGGAAGCCCTCATCGGCGTGACCGTTCAGGTCGAAGGAACGGGTACCGGTACGGTCACCGACCTTGACGGCGGATACTCCGTACGGGCCAATGGGGATGACGTCCTGGTCTTCACCTACACCGGCATGGAGACCCTGCGCATCCCCGTGGGCACCCAGACCGTGATCGACGTGCAGATGGGCGCCTCAAGTATCGCCCTCGACCAGGTAATCGTAACCGCCTACGGCGGGGCTACCAAGCAGGGCTCCTTCACCGGCTCCGCTACCCAAATCAACTCCGAGGATATCCAGGGACGAGCAGTGACCAATATCTCCAGTGCGCTGGAGGGCGCCTCGGGTATCCAGTACTCACCGGGCAGCGGACAGCCGGGTGCCAGCTCCCCCATTCGCGTGCGGGGCTTCGGTTCGGTAAATGCGTCCAGCGAGCCGCTCTACGTGGTGGACGGCATCATTTTCTCCGGCAACCTCAATAGCATCAACCCCAACGACATCGAAAGCCTTACCGTGCTGAAGGACGCTTCCTCCACCGCCCTCTACGGGGCCAAGGCGGCCAACGGTGTGGTGCTCATCACGACCAAGAATGGTAAGAGCGGGCAGAACAGCTTCAACGTCAACGTAAGCCAGGGCTTCAGCGGCCGGGCCATCCCGGAATACGACCGCGTGGGCCCCGGGGAGTACTATGAACTGCAGTGGGAGGCCTACCGCAACAGTTTGGCCTACAGCAACGGCGTACCCCTCGAGGAGGCCAACCAGCGGGCCTCGCGGAACATCGTCGGTCTGCTGGGCACCAACCCCTACAATGTAGTCGACAGTGTGGTCGTGGGAACCGACGGACGCCTCAACCCCTCCGCCCAGTTGCTTTATCCCGACGACCTTGACTGGCAAGACGCCCTGACCCGCCTGGGTAACCGTAGCGAGGCGAACGTTTCCTACCAGGGCGGCACCGAAAACACCACCTTCTTTACCTCGCTGGGCTACATTGACGATACGGGTTGGATCCTGGCGTCCGACTTCCAGCGGGTATCTGGCCGGATGAACGTGACCACCCAGCCCCGCGACTGGATCCGCACCGGCCTGAACGCCAACCTGGCCACTTCCACCAGCAACCAGGCCGCCGACAACGGGAGCACGAGTTTCGTGAATCCCTTCTTTGCCACCCGCTATATCGCGCCCATCTACCCGCTCTACGACCACGACCCACTGACCGGAGACTTCACCCTGGACGCCAATGGCGAACGCATCTATAATCTCGGGGGTGACCGCGTAGGCAGCACCAACGGCCGGAACGTAATCCAGGAAACGATCCTCAACATCGACGAGGACAAGCGCAACGTATTCGGCGCGCGCGCCTTCGTGGACCTGTATTTTCTCCAGGACTTCACCTTCACCCTGAATGGCGGACTCGACCGGCAGAACTACAACAACGTGGGCTACGGCAATCCTATCGTGGGCGATGCCGCTCCGAACGGCCGGGCCTTCCGCACCAATTCCGTGACCTCCTCCATCAGCTTTAACCAGTTGCTGAAGTACGCCAAGGGTTTCGGTCGCCACAACGTCAGCCTGCTGGCGGGACACGAGAGCTTCGAGTACGAGTACAACTACCTATTCGGCTTCCGCACCATGCAGATCGCCTCGGGCAACACCGAGCTCATCAACTTCACTACCACCTCCAGCCTCAACAGCTATACGCGGCGCTATACCACCGAGGGCTGGCTGGCGCGGGCGGAATATGACTTTAACGACCGCTATTTCGTATCGGCCAGCTTCCGCGCCGACGGCTCCTCCCGCTTCGACGAGAGTGTGCGGTGGGGCCAGTTCTACTCCATCGGCGGTGCCTGGCGCCTCGACCAGGAAGACTTCATCGGCAACGTCAGCTGGATCGACCTACTCAAACTGCGGGCTTCCTACGGCGAAGTGGGTAATGACTCCAACCTCGACAACGAGGCCCTGAGTTTCTACGCCAGCCAGCCCCAATTTGCGCTCAACTTCAACAACGCCAGCGAGCCGGGTATCCTGTTCAGCTCCCTCGGCTCCCCAACGCTGGAGTGGGAAACCAACGCACAGACCGACGTGGCCCTGGAATTCGGCTTATTCGACTACCGCCTGTCGGGCAGCGTTGAATATTACAACCGGGTCACGGGCAACCTGCTTTTTGAGGTACCGCTACCGCTGTCCACGGGTAACGACAACCGCTTCGCCAACATCGGCTCGATGTACAACCGCGGCATCGAAGTGTCGCTCTCCGGCAGCCTGATCAATACGCCCAAGTTCAACTGGACGCTGGACGTGAACGCTTCCACGATCCACAACGAATTTACCGAACTGCCCCAGGAAGAGATCATCACCGGGACCAAGAAACTGGTGGTGGGCCGCTCGATCTACGATTATTGGCTGCGGGATTACTACGGTGTGGACCCGGCCGATGGCGCAGCGCTGTACGTCTATGACCCCGAGACCGGCACCGATGCTAACCTGCGCACCATCGATGGGGTGGAGTTGACCACGAATGTCAACAATGCCCAGTATGCTTTCGTGGGTTCGGCGGTGCCGGACGTGTTTGGCAGCTTCACCAACAAGTTCCGGATCGGAAGCTTGCGCTTCGGCTTCCTGGTCACTTACCAGCTGGGCGGCAAGACCTATGATTCGAGCTACGCCGGCCTGATGAGTAACGGCGACTATGGCTCGGCCCTCTCGCCCGAAATTGCCGATCGCTGGCAGCAGCCGGGGGACGTGACCAACGTACCCCGCCTCGATGCCGCTCAGTCGAACAACTTCGACGCTGCCTCCAGCCGTTGGCTGGTGGATTCCGACTACCTGGCGCTGCGGCAGGCCAACATCAGCTATGACCTGCCCGCCCCCCTGCTGGATCGCATCAACATGTCGTCCCTGCGGGTATTCGTGAACGCCGAGAACCTCCTGTTCTCCACCGCCCGCACGGGCATGTACATCAACCAAAACTTTAATGGTACCACCCAGAACGCCTTTACGCCGTCCCGTACCATCACCTTCGGCGTGAACGCCGGATTTTAAAAATATGACCCCGATGAAAAAGCAACCGCTATTTATCGTCCTGCCTCTGCTGTTGTTGCTGTGCTTGACCAGCTGTGATAAGGACTGGCTCGAAGAGAAGCCCACCGACGCCGTAGCCGCCGACGCGGCCACGTCCAGTACCGAGAACCTCTTCGCCGTAATCAACGGTATCCACCGCCTGATGTACGAGCGGCAGGGATCCAACGGACGCGGCGGATATTCCGCCATGATGATCCAGCACGACGCCCTCGGCGAAGACCTGGTGATGAACGCCCAGGCCAACGGCTGGTGGATCAACATGGCCAGCTGGAACGACCACACCAACGCTACCGACACCGATCTGCGGCACGGCTGGCGGGTGATGTACCAAATTATCAACAACGCCAACATAATCATCAACGGAGCCGCGGAAGCTGCGGGACCGGAAGACCTCCGCGACGCCGCCCTCGGTGAAGCATACGCCTACCGGGCCTTTGCCCACTACTTCCTTGTGCAGCGCCATGCTGAGCGATACGACTGGGCGGGCGGCAACGACCAGCAAGGCATACCCCTGGTCCTGGAGCCCACCACCGAAGGATTGCCGCCCTCCAGCGTGGAGGAGGTGTACGCCCAAGTGAATAGCGACCTCGATCAGGCGATCGCCTTGTTGGACGGCTTTAGCCGGCCCAGCAAGTCGCACATCAACCAGGCCGTGGCGCTGGGCCTGAAGGCCCGGGTAAACCATACCCAAGGTAACTGGGAGGTGGCCGCCGACAACGCCGTGCAGGCCCGTGAGGGCTACCCGCTCATGGATAGTGTAGCCTACACCAGTGGGTTCAACGACTACAATAATGCCGAATGGCTCTGGGGCGGTTACTACAACGAGGAGCAGGGTTCGGCCTTTACTAACTTCGATGCCTGGATGTCGCGCAACTTCAGCTCCTCAAATATTCGGGGTAATCCGAAGTCGATCTACAGCGTACTCTACGAGACTATCCCACAGACCGACGTACGCGCCGCGGTCTTCAGCCGCTCCGGAGAGCACGAAAACCTGCCCTCGGGCTACGAGATCAGCTCTGCCCACCGCCGCTTCCCCTACACCAGCCAGAAGTTTTTGGCTATCAGCACGGGGGATAGCCGGGGCGACGTGCCCTATATGCGCGCCGCCGAGATGTACCTGATCGAGGCCGAGTCCCGCGCCCGCCTGGGTGAGGGAGGAGCCGAAGCTCTGCTGCCGCTGGCCGTGGCCCGCGACCCGGATTATAAACTCTCCGACAACGAAGGCGAAGATCTGATCGACGAAATATTGTTGCAGCGCCGCTGGGAACTGTGGGGGGAAGGCTTCCGCTTCCTGGACCTGAAGCGCCTCGATATCGCCCTGGACCGGAACAGCAAAGACGGAGTAGAGACCAAC
>JBGTHX010000523.1:0-5024 GCA_041746055.1 Lewinella sp.
TCTCTTGACGGAGATCGCATCTGCTTTCGCAAAACTCACGACGGAGTACCGGCCGGAGGTGAGTCAACTGGCGGCGGAGCCACTCCAGGCCAAGTGGAAGCGGAGCGCGGAGAAGTTCGTGATCGTGCGGTGGTTCGAGCAACGGGGACTGAAGCAGGAGTTGGCGGGCTACAGTCGCTCGGGGGAGGTGGCGGATGTCGACTCGGATTTGGAGGTGCTGGTGCAGATCGAAAGTCTGAATCGGCAACTGCAGCAGGCGGGGGCGCCGGCGCAACGACTCGACAAGGAGGACTTGGCGAAGGCTGGGGACTATGCGGCGTTTGCGGGGGATTGGTTACGGTTTGCGGAGCGGGCGGAAGCGGTGGGGTTGAGCGTAAGTGGGGCGGAAGGAATGCTACGGGCACTGCACGATGACGGGCGGGAGGGGCGCCAACTCGTCGATGATGCGCGGGCTTATGAGGCCACCTGGGCATTGCTGAAGGCCGCACAGGCAGCGTTCGGGGGCGCGAAGCAGGGGGACAGCGTTCTGCAAGCCGGCACTAGGGTATACGATAGCTGGACGGTGGCTCCTAATTTCTTAGACGCCCTGGCGCGCGTGGCCTCGGGCATCCTCGCGCAGCACGCGTACTGGCGCAATTGGGGACTGTTTGCGGAGGCGCGGCGCACGGCTGGTGACTTGGTCATGGGCTACTTCGCGGAGGCTTTGCTGGGCAAGCCTTCTGTGGGCGGAGAGCGCAGTGAGCGGCAGTTTGGGCTCGGGTTTGCGCGGGTGTGGGCGGAAGCCACGATTGCGCGGGAGCCACGATTGGCGAGTTTTAGCGGAAGCGTACAGACGGATCGGATACAGCGCTTTCGGGAGTTGGATAAGGCGGTGGCGAAGCTGGCGCAAGGAGAGATCCGGAGGCGACTGCTGGGGCGCAGGCAGCAGCTGTACACGCAGGAGATGCGGCCGCACCTGGCGGTATGGAACAGCGAGAAGGAGAAGAAACGCAGGCAGTTGGCAGTGCGGCCGCTGATCGAAGGCATGGGTCCGCTGCTGACGGAGCTGACGCCTTGCCTGCTGATGTCGCCGCTGTCGGTGGCGCAGTACCTGCCGCCGGACCGGGCGATCCGCTTTGACGTGGTGGTCTTCGACGAGGCCTCGCAGATACCGGTCTGGGATGCGGTGGGGGCGATTGCGCGCGGCAAGCAGGTCATCGTGGTGGGCGACTCGAAGCAGCTGCCGCCGACGAGCTTCTTCGAGAAGGTCGACACCGATGACGCGCCGGCGAGTGAGCAGACCGATGGCGGCTACGCGGTGACGGAGGACATGGAGAGCATCCTGGACGAGATGCAGGCGGCCAACTTGCAGTCACGACGTCTGCGCTGGCACTACCGAAGTCGCGCCGAAAGCCTCATCGCCTTCTCGAACCGGACCTACTACGCCGGCGAGCTCAACACCTTCCCCGCGCCGGTGGCGGAGGATGACGCGGTGGAGTTCCACAAGGTGGAGTCGCTGGACTACCAGACGGGCAAGAACCGGGCGGAGGCGGAGGCGCTGGTGGCGTATTTGGTCGGGCGACTTCGTGACCCTGCGGAGGGCAAGCGCACTTTCGGCGTGGTGACTTTCGGGATGGCGCAGCGCACGGTGATCGAGGACATGCTCGAAACTGCACGTGCACGGTACCCGGAGCTGGATCGTCACTTCGACCCGGACTTCGACGAGCGGGTCTTCGTGAAGAACATCGAGAATGTCCAGGGGGACGAGCGCGACGTGATCCTGTTTTCGATCACTTATGGTCCGGACAAGGCGGGCCGGCTGAGGATGATGTTCGGTCCGATGAATTCGGTCGGCGGTGAGCGCCGGCTCAACGTGGCGGTGACGCGGGCGCGCCAGGAGATGCACGTCTTCTCGAGCATGGAGCCGGAGCAGATTGACTTGAATCGACTCGGCGACAATGCGCAAGGGGCGAGGGATTTGCGGCGCTTTCTGGAGTTTGCACGGCGTGGGGCGAAGGCCTTTGGTGGGGCGGCTCTCGACTCAGCCGAATCAGCAGATGAGACGGGCTTGAAGGCGGCGATTGCGGAGGCCTTGCGGGCGGAAGGACACGAGGTCGATTTAGACATTGGCGTGAGTGGTTACCGGATTGATTTGGCAATTCGTGATCCGAAAGAGGAAGGGAAGTACCTGCTCGGGATTGAATTAGACGGGCCGGGCTACCGCGATGCCGCCACGGCGAGGGAGCGGGATATTTTGCGGGAGGCGGTGCTGGAAGGCTTGGGTTGGCGACTGATGCGGGTGTGGAGTCTGGACTGGTGGTACGGGAGGGAGAAGGTGCTGAAGGCCATCGAGGCTACTGCTGCTACTAAGCCCGTCGAGCAGCTCACCCAGCTCGCGCCCGAAAAGCCCCTTCAGTCCGAAGGCCGTCCCTTCAGCGGAGCGTCCACTCAGCCAACGGCGCCCGTAAGTCTTCCTCCAGCTGTAACGTACCAGCCGATCACCGAGCGGGACTTAGCTCCGTTCGTCAAGGGCTTCCGGATGGAGTTGAGCGACCTGTTCTACTACCAGGAAACCACGCCGGTGCTGCGCAGGATGATACAGTTGGTACTAGATCGGGAGGCGCCTCTACTTATGGAGGAGTTGATCAAGCGGGTGGCCGGCGCGGGGTATGGCCTCGGTCGCATGACGGCCCGCGTGAAGGAGCGTATGGAGCCGGAGGTGCGCAAGATCGGGCACGTGGTGCAGCGGGGTGAGGACCTAGTGGTGTACCGAGATGCCGCCCAGGTAGAGCAGCTCATCACTTTCCGCCCGCCGATGTTTGAGGCGGGCGCTTACAGCCGTGGGATTGGGGACATTCCCTTGGTGGAGCTGGAGGCGCTGGCGCGGGAGTTGCTGCCGCTGGGGCTGGATGGGGATGCGCTGATCCGGGAGATGGGGGTGAGGATTGGGGTCGGAAGTGTGCGGGGGAGTAGCCGGGAAAGGGTGATGAAGGCGGTGGAGGAGGCGTGGAAGTAGAGGGCATTTTTAGGACGCGAGGTCCGCAATGGAGACGCGAGGGGAGCGAGGGGAGGGGGGCCGTGCTAGCCTTGTGCCCCTCGTGTCATCCTCGTGTGCTTCGTGTCCTACTTCTTCAGCTTCCGACCAGGCCCACGCATCAGATACCTTCTCAGCACCCCACCCCACCCCGACCCGAACATCCCTTGCCCGAATCACCTTCCCCACCAAACAATCCCACAACCAACTCACCAAACAACCGCCTCCCCCATGCCCCAGTCCATGCCCACCCCCGCCGATATCCCCGCGCAGCACCAGGACCACAACCCCGGCAACGAGTTCGAGATGGACCCCGCGCCCATCTACATCCGCGACTACTACAAGGGCGCCGACAAGCTCCGGGGCAAGGTGGCCCTCATCACCGGCGGGGACTCCGGGATCGGCCGCAGCGTCGCCGTCCACTTCGCCCGCGAAGGCGCCGACGTGTGCATCTGCTACTTCCACGCCGATCGGGACGCCCACAAGACCAAGGAACTCGTCGAGGCCGAGGGCGCCAAGTGTCACCTCGTCAAGGGCGACCAGAGCGATCAGCGGTTTTGCGAAAGCGCCGTCAAAGCGTGCGTCGACCAGCTCGGCGGACTCAACGTGCTCGTCAACAACGCCGCCGAGCAGCACATGCACGAGAGCCTCACCGACATTCCCGACGGACTTTTCGAGCGCCACTTCGAGGTCAATATCTACGGCTACTATTACTTCACGAAGGCGGCGCTGGAGTACTTGAAGGAGGGCGACAGCATCGTCAATACGTGCTCCGTGGTGGCCTTCCGGGGCTCACCTAATATGGTGCCTTACTCCTCGACGAAAGGCGCCATCGTGGCCTTTACCCGCGCGCTGTCTGGCAACTTGGCCGAGAAGAAGATCCGCGTCAACTCCGTGGCGCCCGGGCCGATCTGGACGCCGTTTATCCCGTCGAGCTTCCCGGCCGAAAAGGTCGATGATTTTGGGAAGAAAGTGCCGATGGGGAGGCCCGGACAGCCGGCCGAAGTAGCGCCGGCCTACGTGTTCTTAGCGAGCGAGGACGGGAGTTACGTGACGGGGCAGACGATTCACGTTAATGGTGGGGATGTGGTGGGGGGCTGAGAAATTTTCAATTTTCGATTGATAGTTTTCAATGCGCTACACTGGGTGGTCTGCTCCGCGTGCGCCACGGTTCTTGCGTAGGCTCTGCGTTCCAATTCTAGCCGCAGGCTACGCCCCGCTCGCCACCAAGTCCTTCGTCCACGCCTGCCTCATCCCATCATCCCAAACGGCATCTAGCGGGAAGCTCAACTCCGGCAACCACGCGGAAGTGATGGTATCGTTCACGCCAAACTCGACACCCTCCCCGAAGGCCTTGCCGACGTTGCTGAAGCGCGTGAGTGCGTCCCGATCCGTGTCGATTACCCAGTACTCGTAGGTACCCGCCAAAGCATACTCGGTCTTCTTCTTGCCGAGATCACGATTGCGCGTCCGCGGCGACAGGACCTCCACGACGAGGTCGGGCCGCGGGTACAGCAGTAGGTCCCTGGTCGAATCGATGATCCGCGGCGCGCCACACGCAGATGTCCGGCTCGAAGTTGTCGAACTCCAACTCGATCATCGCTTTCTCGACGCGGACGATTAAAGCTTCTCGGAACATGCTGAAGACGCCGAGGATGCCATTCAATCCGTGAGTCGTGCGATTATGAATTTCGGAAGTCGGCGAGTGGTACACCGCCTCCCCGTCGATCCACTCCGCCTTGACGTCCGGGGAGAGATCTTCGACGAACTGCCGCCGGCGGACCTCCTCCTCGAGGTGAGCCTCCTGGGCGACGGCGTGTACGTTGTCATCGGCGCTGGTCATGACCTAAAGGTAGTCCCGTTCTCGCTGCGCTCTCTAAGCCAATCCCGGCACGGCACTCGAATCTACCACGATACGCTATGCGTTCGGCCGCTCTACGTAGACCCGAATTTTATCCGCGGACTCGACAAAGTCGATTCGGTGCTACTATGTCGCACCGTCCTCGGAGAC
>JBGTHX010000524.1:0-5282 GCA_041746055.1 Lewinella sp.
TACTCATCTTCCAATCCCAGGTAGTGTGCCTGGTACACCTTCCGGTTGGTGATCGCGGTCGTGAAGCCGACCAGCCGGCCCGTCGCGTTGAAGTAGCCATGCACCCGCCCCGCAGTGGCCAGCCGTACGAGATATCCCGCCTGCAGTTCCACCACGTTGACCTCGGCACCGGCGGTGGTCTCTCGGTACAGGGCATGCAGACGGGGTCCGAGGCGGACGGCTTCCGCGTGGGTCAGTCTCCGGCGGCTGATGCCTTCCAGCCTGGAACGCGCGCGCCGGTAGCGGACGCGGTACTTGCTCGATAGCTGCGACAGGTAACCTTCAAAGTCCGCGAAGCCGCGCAGGTCCAATAGCATCACCGGATCGGCCGGCAGGAGGTTGTATCGGTGGCGGCGCAATTCGGCACCCACCGAGCTGTCCTCCCCGCCCAGGTCCTTCAGGATCACCGCCCGGTAGCAGCCGCCTTCCGCCCCGGATAGGGTTTCCGCGGTGGCGGCGATCAACCGCGCGACCTGCAGTGGATCGAGATCGCCGTCCGAACGCCCGTATGTCCCCGAGGTGAGCAATTGTCCCACGCACAGCACCTCGGTTGCCGTGGCCGAAAGCAGCCGACGCCGGAAGTTCCAGCGGGAAGATTGACCAGCGGCCCCGTTGCTGACGTGGTTGCCCAGCCGGAACCGGAAGGTCTGGGCGGTGAGCAGCAACCTGCGTCCACTTTCCGGGTGATGGACCAATAGGCCTTCGGTTGCCAGCCCCTGGGGGTGTTCGCTCAGATAGCCCAGGGTGCCGGGGCGGAGCCAGTACTCCCCGGAGGAGTCCGGGCCCGCGGGCCAGTGGGCGAAATCCTCGCCGTGCCCGAACCGGGTAAGTTCCCAGCCGGGTGCCCCGTCCAGGGGTAGTCGCGCTCCGGCCATAGCGGAGCGTTGAAACAAAGTCTGCAGAAGGGCAACGGGCATGCGGAATCGGGGTAGCGACCGGCGTTATAACAACCCAGCGGGGGAATGGATGGCCGGGAATCCCACCCGGCCAAGTATCTTTCGCCAGATTACCGAATACCTTATGATCCACAACGTGCTCGTTCCCGTAGATTTTAGCCCGGCTTCCGCCGCCGCACTCCGTTACGCGGAGGACCTGGCCCAGCACACCGGCGTACGTGACCTGCGCGTAGTCCACGTCTTTACCCCCGAGGCCGCTGCGGGCGATCCCATGGGCGGACTCCCGATGGGCGAACTGATGAACGCCCGGGAGGAAGCCCTCGCAGAATTCCTCCGGGAACATCCCAGCCCCGCCGGCATCCGCCGCCGCAGCGAACTGCTGCTCGGCGCCCCGGGTGACAAGATCATCCACGAAAGTCGCTCCTGCGATCTCGTAGTCCTTGGTGCTTACGGCGGCAACGGCCCGCTGGAGGAAGTCTTCGGCAGCATCGCCTCTCACGTTGCCCAGCACGCCAGTTGTCCGGTCCTGCTGGTGCCCCGCAGCGCCGCTTTCGAGGAGTACCGCCACATCCTCTACGCCAGCAACAGCCTCAGCCTGAGCCGCGAGGCCGTCCTGAAGCTTATGGACTTCAACGATCTCTTCCGTGCCCGCATCCACTTCGTCCACGTCAACGACGACGACAGCGAGCACCGCCGGGAGCGCGAAAAACTCTTTGCCCCCCTCTTCAATAACCCCGATCCCGAATTCGCCTTCGAGATCGTGGAGGTCACCGCCGACAACGTCCAGGAAGGATTGGTCAACTACCTCCGGGAAAATGCCGTCCGCCTGGCCGTCATGGTCACCAAGCGCCGCGGTTTTTGGGAAGGGCTATTCCACAAGAGCGCTACCAAGCAGATGGTGCTACACCCTGAGGTGCCGGTTTTGATTTTGCACCTTTAGTCGGGTGGCGGGTAGAATGTAGCGGGTAGCAAGATAGGGGCTGACCGTGTTCAGCAGCTCACCTACGCGAGCGAAGCAAGCGGCAGAACGCCCCGCACCTACAAGCTACACGCTACTAGCTACCTACCCGACTACCGCCACCTCCTCCTCATCCCGCTCCACGCGCAAGTTGTCGATGATGAAGTTCTGGCGGGAAGGGGTGTTCTTACCCATGTAGTAGCTGAGCAGGTCGTCGATGTTGGTGTTGTCGGCCATGACGACGGGCTCGAGACGGATGCCCTCCCCGATGAAGTCCTTGAACTCGTTCGGAGAGATCTCCCCGAGGCCCTTGAAGCGGGTGATCTCGGCCTTACCGCGCAGCTTCTTGATGGCGTCCTGCTTCTCCTCCTCGCTGTAGCAGTAGTAAGTCTTCTGCTTGTCGCGGACGCGGAAGAGCGGCGTCTCCAGGATGTAGAGGTGCCCCTTCTCCACCATATCGGGGAAGAACTGCAGGAAGAAGGTGAGCAGCAGCAGGCGGATGTGCATACCGTCGACGTCGGCGTCGGTGGCGATGACGACGCGGTTGTAGCGGATCTCGTCGACGTCGTCCTCGATGTTGAGGGCGTGCTGCAGCAGGTTGAATTCCTCGTTCTCGTAGACCACCTTCTTGGTCAGTCCGAAGCAGTTCAGCGGCTTGCCGCGGAGGGAGAAAACCGCCTGCGTCTGTACGTCCCGCGCCACGGTGATCGAGCCGCTGGCCGAGTCGCCCTCCGTGATGAAGATGGTGCTCGCCAGCCGCGCCTCCTCGCTCTTGGCCTTGGTGCCGTCGCCGAAGTGGACGCGGCAGTCGCGCAGCTTCTTGTTGTGGAGATTGGCCTTCTTGGCCCGCTGGTTGGCCAGCTTCTTGATGCCGGCGATTTCCTTGCGCTCGCGCTCCGATTGCTTGATGCGCTTTTCGAGCGCCTGGGCGATGGTCGGATTTTTGTGGAGGAAGTTGTCCAGCTTCTCCATCAGGAAGTTCTTCAGGAAGGTCTGGACGGTCGGCCCCTTCGGACCCATATCCGTGCTGCCGAGCTTGGTCTTGGTCTGGGATTCGAAGACCGGCTCCTCGACCTTGATGGCGATGGCCGCGATCACGCTGGCCAGGATGTCCTTGCGGTCGTAGTTCTTGTTGTAATGCTTCTGCAGTGTCTCCACCAGCGCCTGGCGGAAGGCCGAAAGGTGAGTACCGCCCTGGGTGGTGTGCTGGCCGTTGACGAAGCTGAAGTAGTTCTCCCCGTAGGCGTTGCCGTGGGTGAGGGCCACCTCGATGTCGTCGCCCTTGAGGTGGATGATGTCGTAGCGGAGCTGTTCCACGTTGGTCTTGCGCTCGAGCAGGTCGCGCAGTCCGTTCTTCGACACCAGCGTCTTGCCGTTGAAGTTGATCTTCAGGCCGGCATTGAGGTAGGCGTAGTTCCACAGCTGGTTCTCGACGAAGTCGTTGCGGAAGCGGTATTTCTTGAAGATGCCGCTATCCGGCACGAAGCTCACGAAGGTGCCGTTCTCCTCCTTCGTCCCCACGGGCTTGTGTTCCTTCACCAGGTTGCCCTGGGAGAAGTCGGCCTGCTTGAGCTTGCCCTCCCGCACGGCGTAGACGCGGAAGTCTTCGGAAAGCGCATTGGTCGCCTTCAGACCTACCCCGTTCAGTCCCACGGCCTTCTTAAAGGCCTTGCTGTCGTACTTGCCGCCGGTGTTGATCTTCGAGACCACATCCACCACCTTGCCGAGCGGGATACCCCGCCCGAAGTCACGGATCCGCACCGTACCATCCTCGATGACCACCTCGATCTGCTTACCGTGGCCCATGACGTACTCGTCGATGGAGTTGTCGATCACCTCCTTGAGAAGAATGTAGATACCGTCGTCCGGACTGGCGCCGTCCCCCAGCTTACCGATGTACATGCCGGGGCGCATGCGGATGTGCTCCTTCCAGTCGAGGGAGCGAATGTTATCTTCCGTATAAGTGGTCTCTGCCATGGCTGCCTGCGGTTCTTGCCTGGCAAACATACGAAATCCCTGCTTTATTATCAAACAATTTGTTTGCCTTCAGGCCCGGCTTCCGTTGCCCGCCCCGGCACCGGCGCGCCCGCCTAACAAACATCTTCCCGCCACTCCACTTTAAGGGGTGATGACGTCCGATGACCTTCCCCGTTTCCACTGGTGGTACCTGCTGTTTCTCCTGCCGGTCGTAGGCTACCTCGGCGCGCGCTGGTACGTCGGCCACCGCATCGAGCGGGCCATTGCCGCGGCAAATGAAGGGGACAATTCCCTAACCGTCAGCGCGTACAGCTTCGGCTTCTTTCCGATCCACCTCACGGCCGACGGCCTCCGCTTCGAGCAGGAGACGCCCCGCCTTACCGCCCGGGGCCACCTGACCCGCCTGGAGGTCGACCGGCTGGCGCTCTTCAGCCTGTTCGGCTCCGACCCCATCCGGGTAGACCGCGTCCACCTCAGCGGCTTCGAGGCCGACCTCACCCGTACGGCACCCCCTCCCGACGGCGACACCAGTGAATTCGCGCTGGAGGTAGCGGAGATCAACCTGGACAGCATATTCCTCCACGTGGACGACCAGGTAAATGAACAGCAACTGGCCCTGCACCGCCTCTCCCTGCAACTCGAATCCTTCCACATCCCCTTCCAGCCCACCGGCATCGAATCACTGGCCGTGAGCGCCGATTCCGTGTCCTTTTCCACCCCGGACAGCCACGTACTGGCCGAGGAGGTCGGCTACGATCTGTCGCGCGCCTCGACGCGTATTCGCCAGCTAACCTATCGCCGGGGCCAGGGCACCGACCTGAGAGCGCGGGACGTGACCCTCACCGGCCTCAATGCCGGCGACCTCGAGAACGGATTTTCCCTCGACAGCCTGACCGTAGCCCACCTGGGCGGCGGCGCGCGGGTGCCGGGGTCTCCCGGGGAAGCGGGGGACAGCACGACGTCCGACCGGCCTGGTGTACAAATAAATCATATCAGTCTGCCGGACATCGACCTACAGGTCAGCGGTCCCTTCGGCCAGCTGGCCTACCTGGGCGCCCTCTCCGCCGACGGCCTCTCCTACCGCGACTCCCTCACCGTCGCCAGCGCTGCCGTGACCGGGGATAGCCTCGGCTTCGACAATGGCGAAGGCATCGCGGTGACCCTGCAGCACCCCGACCTCCGGCAGGAACGCTTGACCCTCCCGCTGCATGCCGACCAGCTGGGCGAGACGGTAGTGAGCGTCCCCGCCTTCCGCCTGCAAGTGAAGGATCAGCTGATCGCGGGTGACTCCCTCGCCTACCGGAGCGGCAGCGGAGAGCTCAGCCTCAATGGCGTAACCCTCAATGGGGGACGGGTAAGCGGCAGCGTCGACCGGGTGGCGGTCCGGGGCGTGGAGCGCGACGCCCTCCTCG
>JBGTHX010000525.1:0-4916 GCA_041746055.1 Lewinella sp.
GGCTCGTAGTCCTCGGTGCGGTCCTCGCAGTTGAGCACCTTGGCCAGGATGCGGGCCGAGGTGGTCTTACCGACGCCCCGCGGACCGCAAAACAGGAAGGCGTGGGCCAGGTGGTCCGTCTGAAGTGCATTCTTCAGCGTCTGCGAAACGTGCCGTTGCCCGACCACTTCGTCGAAGCGTACGGGGCGGTATTTGCGGGCGGAGACTACGAAGTTGCTCATCGGGGCGAAGATAGGGACCGCCCGCCGCTCGCGGTAGCGGCCGGACGCCAAGCAAGGGTGCTATTCCGGCAGGTTGATCATTTCCCGCGAGACGATCTCCCCGGCCCGGGTGTAGACGCTGTCGATCCATTCGGGTTCCGACCGGATGATCCACATGATGCTGTCGAATTCCGCGCGGGTGTAGCCGTGGTCGGCTAGCACGGAGTCATAGTAAAGCGTGCTGATTGAATCGCGCAGCATCACGGGTACTTCCGCCGAAGCGGCCTCGGCCAGCTCGAGGTCGGCGATGATGCGCCCGAAGGTCTGGGTGTCCACCGGCGTTGGTCCGGGCCGGTTGTCGGCACAGGCGCAGAGGAGAAGCAGGAATATGGCGCAGCCGCGTGGCGTCATGAGCGCTGCTTAGGGTAATAATATTCGGTGCGCTCGGCGTCGGAGAGCGTCCACTTCGACCACTTCTTCACGTCCAGTCGGCAGCCGACGATGCCGCAGGTAGGGACGTTGCCGATGTAGTCATCGTGCCGCATGGCATTGGCGGTTTCGGTGAGGCCGGGGTTGTGGGCGACGAGCAGGACGGTGTCCCAGTCGTCGGGCAGTTCACGGATCACCCGCTCGATCGTGTTGGGGCCGGCGTGGTAGAGGCTTTTTTCCTTGATCACCGCCTGCTTGCCGAGTCCGAAGGCCTCCGTAAATACCTTGGCGGTCTGCCGCGTTCGCTTGGCGCTGGAAGTAATCAGCCCGTCCACCTGCAGGCCGGATTTGGCCAGGCGGGCGGCCATGTCCGGCGCGTCGCGTTTACCGCGGGAGTTGAGGGGGCGGTCGTGGTCTCTCTGGCTTGGATCCGCCCAACTGCTCTTGGCGTGGCGGACGAAGTACACTTTTTTCACGGTTCCTGCTTTCTGATCTCGGTTTACCTGTACTTAACGCGTACTTAAGGTGCAAGCCACAATCCGGGCCTACTTTTGCACCTTATACAACCGTACACGCGATGAATGATGCCCCGGCGAAGATACTTCTGGTAGACGATGAACCGGACATTTTGGAAATCCTGGAATTCAATCTCCGCAAGGAGGGTTTCGAGGTCGCCACCGCCGGCAACGGGGAAGAGGGGTTGGAGCAGGCCCGCAGTTTTCGCCCCGATCTCATCGTGCTGGATATTATGATGCCCGTGATGGACGGCGTGGAAGTCTGCCGCCAACTCCGCGCCGACGCGACCTTCGACAACACCATTATCACTTTCCTCACCGCCCGGGAGGAAGACTACAGCCAGATCGCGGCCCTCGACACGGGGGGCGATGACTACATCACCAAGCCTATCCGGCCCCGGGTGCTCATCAGCCGGGTCAAGGCCCTGCTCCGGCGCAGCGCCCGACAGGATGAAGACCAGGAGGCGGGCAGTTCGATCTCCATCGGCGACCTGGAGATCGACCTCGAGCAGATCGTGGTGCGCCGCGGCGAAGAGCGCATCGAACTCGCCAAGAAGGAATTCGATCTACTGACGTTGCTGGCCTCCAAGCCGGGCAAGGTGTTCAGCCGCGAGGAGATATTCAATAAGGTATGGGGTACGGACGTGATCGTCGGCAACCGTACCATCGACGTCCACATCCGTAAGCTCCGCGAAAAGCTCGGCGACCACTACATCAAGACCATCAAGGGCATCGGCTACAAGTTCGAGTTCTGAGTATGCTCAAAAACACCACCCCGCGGGAGATCTCCATCCGGACCGCTCTCCTGATCGCCCTGGCCTCCCAGGGGGCGCTGTTGCTCGTGCAGGCACTACCCGGTGTCCCCTTCAGCTGGTGGATCGTGGTACTCGGATTGCCGGCCACCTTCGTGATCAGCTACGTGCTGGTGCTCGAAACCCTCGACAGCTATATCTACCGGAAGATCAAGCTGATCTATAAGACGATCCACAGCCAGAAGGTCAGCACCGACATCAAGCGGCAGGGAATCGACCCCGACCAGCCCATCATCGAGGACATTGAGCAGGAAGTGGCCGAATGGGCCGAGAACCAGCAGGAGCAGCTCGACCAGTACGAGCGCTTCGCCGAGTACCGACGCCGCTACGTCGGTGATATCAGCCACGAGCTCAAGACCCCCATTTTCAACATTCAGGGTTACCTCCACACGCTGATGGACCACGGCTACGACGACCAGAAGATCACCCGCTCCTTTATCAAGAAGGCCGCCAAGAACGTGGAGCGTCTGCAGACCATCGTGGAAGACCTCAGCGCCATCAGCCGACTCGAAAGCGGCGATCTCATGTTCGATTACGAGCCTTTCGATATCAAGGAACTCGCCCAGGAGGTCATCGAGGAGCTCGACCTGAAGAGCCGGCAGAATACCATCACCCTCGGCTTCAAGCCCGGAGCGGACGCCGGCTTCATGGTCAGCGCCGACCGCGAAAGCATCCGCCAGGTGCTGGTGAACCTGGTCAGCAACTCGCTCAAGTACGGCAACCAGGGAGGGGCCACCCGCTTCGGCTTCTACGATATGGAGACCTACATCCTGTGCGAGGTGGCCGACAACGGTATCGGCATCCCCGAGAAGCACCTGCCCCACGTCTTCGACCGCTTCTACCGCGTCGACAAAAGCCGCAGCCGGCAGAAGGGCGGCTCAGGGCTCGGCCTCTCCATCGTCAAACACATCATGGAGGCCCACCAGCAGACGATCAACGTGCGCAGTACGCCGGGCTTAGGCTCCACCTTCGGGATCACCCTCGCTAAGGCGTAAGGCGCCTTTAGCCGATCAATTATTTGCAACTACGAACCACTTCGTATATATTTGTACGAAACCATTCGTATATGATGTCTCCCACCGAAGGTGAACTGTCCATACTCCGGGTCCTCTGGACCGGCGGTCCCGCAACCGTACGCGCCGTCAACGAGCGGCTGAATGCCGATAGTGACAGGGAGATCGGCTACACGACCACTTTGAAGCTGATGCAGCTGATGTCGGATAAGGGACTGGTCAACCGGGACACGTCCGCCCGCAGCCACGTGTACACCGCCGTGGCCGGCCGGGAGCGTACCCAGCAGGGCCTGCTGCGGCGCTTTGTGGATGCGACCTTCGGGGGCGACCGCACGCAACTCGTCCTGCGGGCGCTGGGTGAAGGTGACGCCACGCCGGAAGATCTTGCGAAGATCAAGCAATTGATTGCCCAACTTGAAAATCCCGAAGACCATGCCTAGCCACACCTACGATGCGCTGGTATACGCCGGCGGACTTACGGTCCTGCACGCACTCTGGCAGGGCGGAGTAGCCGCCGCCCTGCTCTGGGCGGCCTCCCGGCATCCGCGCAGTACGGCGCCGCTGCGGTACGCATTGGGCTACGGATTGCTAGTTGGCCAGCTCCTCGCCTCATGTTTGACCTTTCTGTACTTTTTCGACGGGGCCGGGCCGGCTCCCCTCACGGCCACGGTAGGGGCTGTTCTGTCTGCACCCGCGCAGGTGGCGGCCGTCCCGCAGGCTACTTACCTCACCCCCCGTTTCTGGCTTTCGGTGCTCGTAGCGGGATGGGGCGCGGCCAGTCTGATCGGAGGGGCCCGCTATTCGCTGTCTTACCGAAGTATGCGACAACTTGCCGCCGGTGCCCGGCCGGTGACCCCGGAATCCGACTATGGTGACCTCTACCGTAGTATTCGCTACCTCGCGCATCGCATCGGGTACCGTGGATCGCTCCACATCGGCCTTACCGATGCCCTCGCCTCACCCGCACTGGTTGGGCACCTGCGGCCCGTGCTCCTTTTTCCCGTGGCGCTGGTCAATAACCTCAGCACGGAAGAGGCCGAAGCCGTCATCCTACACGAACTGGCGCACCTGCGCCGCCACGATCACCTGCTGCATCCCCTGCAGTGCCTGATCGAAGTGCTCTTTTACTTCCACCCGGCCATCCACTGGATCGGTGCCCGCGTGCGCCAGGAGCGGGAGCACTGCTGCGATGATCTCGTGCTGCAGCACGGTCCCGGCCGCCTGCCTTACGCCCGCGCCCTCCTCTTCTTCGGCGAGCGGGCCACCAGCCCCCGGGCGGCCGGCCTGGCACTTACCGGCGGAGAGGGAAACCTCCTCGCCAGGATGCGCCGCTTTATCGATAATCAAGAAACCACCTACACCATGAACCGCAAGCTTCTCCTTCTCCCCCTGCTGGCCGTCCTGACGCTGATCACTACGGCCGCCTATTCTCCCGACGATCCGCAGGAAACCGCGCCCGTCTCCTCCCTTCCGGAACCCGCGTTCCCGCCGTTTATTGAGCCCGTGAGCCCGGACACCCTCCCCAACGGCAGCCACCAAGTCACCCGGATCTCGAACGGTAAGACCACCCGCCTTCGCGTGGAGGACGGCAGCATCCAAGAACTGGAACTCGACGGGGAGGTGATCCCCGAGGAGAAGTACCCGGATTACGAAGCACAGGCCGAGGAAATTCTGGGTATGGGCAACCCCTTCGCGGGTCGGCACGATACCCTGTATTACCCCGCTTTCCGGAATATGGGAAGTGCCGAGGTTGGGGAGTGGCACCACGAATTCGGGGAAGATTTTTCCTTCAGCTTCTCCCCCGATAGCCTCCAGCGCATCGCTATGCTCTCCCTGGAGTCCCTGAATATGGACTCAATTATGGAAAAAGTAGAGCACCTGGATTACAAATACTTCGAGCCCTTCGAATTGCGCAAGATATCGATGGACGCCCTGGAGCAGATACAG
>JBGTHX010000526.1:0-4127 GCA_041746055.1 Lewinella sp.
CTTTCTCCACGCCGATACCCTGCCGCCGCCCGGCTGCCTCTCCCTCCTGTACGAACAGACTGACGGACTGCCCGCCTGCTTTCGGCTCTGCTTCGCGGAGCAGCAGCGGATGCCCTGGCTGCGGCTGTACAGCTACTTCACGCGCTTCGACGTGGATGCCTTCCGCTTCGGGGACCAATCGCTGTGGGTGAGCCGCGCCGATTTCCGCGCCGTGGGTGGCTATCCGGCAGACTGGCAGCTGCTCGAAGACAACTATCTGGTGCGCCGGCTGCGCCGCCACCGGGGCGACTTTCGCATCCTGGCGCAGCACGTCACTACTTCGCCGCGGAAGTACCTGCGGCACGGCTTCGTGCGCACCCAGCTGGTGTACGTGTTGCTGTACTCCCTATACCGGATGGGTGCCGGACAAGCCAGGCTTGTCCGGCTCTACCGGTTCCTACTTGATTAGCTCCAGCAACCCGCGCAGCGGCACGGCGGCCTGCTGGGGGCGGTAGTTGAGGTCATAGCGCAATTCCTGCAGGGCCTTCTCGATGCGGAAGGTATCGAGCAATACTTCCAGGTCGCGTTCGTCAGCGGGCAGCAGACGCGTACCCTGGGTCGCCTTGCGGTAGGCGGTCAGGTACTCGGCGCTAAGGTAGTGGTTGGCGGTCCGTAGCCAGGTGGCCAGTTCCGCGCGGGTGTCGGGGCGCAGCCCGGCGTAATCCTCGTGGTAAACCAGTCCGGAGGCGTAGGCCAGGCTGCGCATCATATTCGCGAGGTCCTTGGCGGGGCTGCGGCGCAGGCGGCGCTGGCTGTAGCTGCGGTCGGGGTCGCCGTCGAAGTTCTGGATCATGAACTTGTCGTCGCTCAGGATGAGCTGCTCCAGCGTGAAATCACCGTGGATACGGATCTTGTCGGATTCGATCTTGTGCTCGTAAATACGCTTCAGCATTTCGAGCATGGGTTTCTCGTGCGCGAGCACTTCGCGGGCCAGGGTGGCGACTTCTTCCTCGAGGTCGGCCATCACCCGGCGGATGAGGTCCAGGGTGGCGCGTACGTCGCCCTTGAGGCCGGCGAACACGCTGCGCTGGTAGTGAAGCGACAGGGCCTCGCGCTGGAAACCCGCCTCACTAACGTCGGCCAGCACGGTATGGTAAGCCGCGGTGGCGCGACCCAGTTCCGCCAGTTTGATGACAAAGCTCGGTCCGAGCAAGTCCTGGATGACGTCGGGCATCCTCTTGAAGGTCATCTTGTCCGTAACGTGTACGTCGGTCGGCAGTTCCTCGACCCCATCCTCGTGGAGGGTGATGCGGTTGCTGATCTCTTCGGAGAAGCGGCGCAGGTTGTTGAGCACGTATTCCCAGGCATTACCTTCGTTGTCGCGGCGCTCCTCGAAGATGGCCAGGGTGGCGTTGAGCCGCTGGGTGGGCGTAAAGTGCAGGGTACCGAGCACGTTGGGCGCCGAACTATAGCTGCGCCGGTTCAGCATTTGTTTCACTTCCAGGTCCGGGACGTCGTTGCCGTCTACACGGCGGTAGAACTTGATATTGTAGTCCCGGCTCTGAAGGGTCATGTACTCGGTGCCGGAGTGCACCATGTTGGCGTCCTGGTGGGTGGCCGAGGCCATGTTCTCCTTGGCCAGAAAGCGGAAATCCTTCAAATGGCCGTACTCGTGCAGGCCGCTGATGAGGCCGCGGCGGTAGTCCTCGTCGTAGAGGGCGTCGAGCAGTATTACCTTGCGGTCACCATTGTCGATAATGCCGAGCACTTCCTCCCGGGATTGGTAGTCGACGTCCTCCCGGTACTTGTGGAAGGCCAGGGGCAGCTGCAGCAGTTCGGGTAATCCCTCCAAAAAGGTCACCTCGAGGAGCGTCCAGGCGAAGTGACGCTCGGGCGTGGCCTGCATGCGGTAATCGTATATCTTGACCTGGTCTAGCTGGTCGGCGCGGGCGCCCATCCAGGAAACGGCGTGGAGGTAATTGGGCAGCACGGTCTGCTCCAGGGCACGGAGGTTGGACTTGCTGAAGAAATTCGAGAGCTCCGCTACGCGCAGCGTGGGCCGACCGAGTTCGCGGTTGTCTTCACTCGGGCCGGCGCTGGCCTCAATCTCGAGCCAGTAATACCCGTGGCCGGCCAGGGTGACCTGGTAGAGATCCCGGTTCACCTCGTTGAAGTAGGTACGGCCGAAGGCCTCCCGCACCTTGCTACCCTGGTACTCGCTCAGGTCGAGTTTCACGGCCTGGGGGTGGCGGCTCAGGTTTACGACTACGACTACGCGTTCGCCTTCGTACTCCCGCACGAAAGCCAGAATGCGACCGTTGTCGGGCTTGAGCCACTTGATGCTGCCGCGGCCGAAGACCTTAAAGGACTTCCGCTTGGCGAGCAGCTTTTTCGTCCAGTTCAGCAGGCTGTTGGGATTTTCCTGCTGCCGGCGCACGTTCACCCAGCGGTAGCTGTACTCGGTGTCGCGGATCACGGGCAGGTAAAGGCTGTGGGGGTTGGCCTCCGAGAATCCGGCGTTTTCGTTGTTGTTCCACTGCATCGGGGTACGCACGCCGTCGCGGTCGCCCAGGTAGTAGTTGTCGCCCATACCGATTTCGTCGCCGTAGTAGAGCACGGGGGTGCCTGGCAGGCTCATGAGCAGTACGTTAAGCAGCTCGATCTTGCCCCGGTCGTTGTCCATCAGTGGCGCCAGGCGGCGGCGGATGCCCAGGTTGATGCGGGCGGTGCGGTCGCTGGCGTAGACGTTGTACATAAAGTCACGCTCCTCGTCGGTCACCATCTCCAGCGTCAGCTCGTCGTGGTTGCGCAGGAAGGTAGCCCACTGGCAATTTTCGGGGATCTCGGGGGTCTGGTCGAAGATATCGGTGATCGGGTGGCGGTCTTCCATCTTGATACTCATGTACATGCGGGGCATGAGTGGGAAGTGGTAGTTCATGTGGCACTCGTCTCCGTCGCCGAAGTAGCTGGCGCTTTCCTCGGGCCACATATTGGCCTCCGCCAGGAAGAGCACGTTGTCGTAATTGGTATCGACATGGGTGCGCAGCTTCTTGAGGAACTGGTGGGTCTCGGGCAGGTTCTCGCCGTTGGTGCCCTCCCGCTCGAAGAGGTAGGGAATAGCGTCGAGGCGGAAGCCGTCGATGCCCATGCTCATCCAGTAGTCGAGCACCTTGAAGATCTCCTCCTGCACCAGCGGATTGTCGTAGTTCAGGTCGGGCTGGTGGTGGAAGAAGCGGTGCCAGTAGTACTGCTTGGCCACGGGGTCCCAGGTCCAGTTGCTGGTCTCGGTATCGGTGAAGATGATGCGTACGTCGGGCCACTTGTCGTCGGTGTCGCTCCACACGTAGTAGTTACGCTCGGGGCTGCCAACCGGGGCGCGGCGGGAGCGCTGGAACCACTCGTGCTGGTCGGAGGTATGGTTGATGACCAGCTCGGTTATCACCTGCAGGCCGCGGGCGTGGGCCGCGTCGAGGAAGCGCTTGAAGTCTTCCAGGTCGCCGTAGGTCTTGCTGACGTTGTAGTAGTCGGAGATGTCGTAGCCGTCGTCGCGCAGGGGGCTCGGGTAGAAGGGCAGCGTCCAGATGGCGGTGACGCCGAGTTCCTCCAGGTAGTCCAATTTCTGTTCCAGTCCGGCAAAGTCGCCGATCCCGTCGCCGTTGGCGTCAAAGAATCCCTTGATGTTCAATTCATAAATGATGGCATCCTTATACCAAAGAGGCTCACGGCGGTAGGTTGTACTCATAGTCGGTAAAATAGCATTTAAGCGATAGGCTTAGTGAACGGGGCTGACCCTGGTTTGTGCGGGGCCGCGGGTGCGGGGGGTAAGTTACCGCAGGACGCTGAGGGCCCGGCTCACGCTGCGTCCCGAGGCGTACCCTACGCGCAGGAAGTAGGTACCCCGGGCCAGATCGCGGACCGAAAGTACGTAGCGGTTGCTTTCCGGCGCCACCGAAAGCCACCGGCGGCCCGCCGCGTCAAATCCCTCCAGCCGTACGATGCGTTCCCCGGCGGGATCCTCCACCGTTACCTGTCCGGAGGCGGGATTGGGATACACGTGCAGCACCTCCGCCACCGGCACCGGATCGGCCGTCGCGGAGGGGGACTGGGAAACCCGGTACAGCTGGAAAGCTCCCTTCGCGGCCGGCTGG
>JBGTHX010000527.1:0-3070 GCA_041746055.1 Lewinella sp.
GGTAAGACGACCCTGCTGTACAACCTGCGCGGCCTGTACCCGCCGGACCACATCCGGGTCACCTTCGACGGCCGGCCCGCCGACTCCCCCGCCCTGCTGTTCGAGCAGACCACGCTGATCCCCCAGACCCCCGAGATCTTCGAGGAATCCATTCTGCAGAACCTGACTATGGGGTTGCCGCGCAAGTCTGCCGCCGTAGACCGGGCCATCCACCTCGCCGCCATGGAGGATGTGATCTCGAATGCCGAGAAGGGCCTCGATACCTGGCTGGCCGAGGGCGGGGCCAACCTCAGCGGCGGACAGCGGCAGCGCCTCAGCATTGCCCGGGGGTTGCTGGCCGCGGAGTCCTCCACCCTGCTCCTGCTCGACGAGCCCACCAGCAGTCTGGACCCGGAATCGGAGCGGCTGGTGTACGAGCGCCTCTTCGCCGCCTACCCCGACCGGACGATCGTGAGCACCCTGCACCGGCTCCACTTGCTGCGGGATTTCGATTACATCTACTACCTGGAGAACGGGCGGATCGCGCACGAGGGGACACCTGAGGAGATGCGGGCGGCCGGGTGGCCGGGCTTGTAGCCCGGCTACCCGGCATCCCCTACCTTGCAACTTATGCGCCGTCTATTCGCCCAAATCCCACCGCCGCTTATCATGCTATTCGGGATCATCATCGCGGTGGCGGTGATGACCTATTTGCTGCCCGCGGGCCTGTACGAGCGGGTGGAGATCGACGGCCGGCTACAGGTCGTACCCGACAGCTACGCGCAGGTGCCTTCGACGCCGGTGGGGCCCTTCGCTATGTTCCGGGCCTTTCCGGAGGGCTACCGGCTGGCGACGCCGGTGATCTTCATCTGCCTGGCCAGTGCGCTCATGTTTTCGGTGCTCGAACGGACGCAGACCATCGAGAACGCGGTGGGCCGGCTCGTACACCGGATGGGCACGCAGCGGTCGGAACTGCTGCTGGTGATGCTTACGTTCGTGTACGGCATGCTGGGTGTGATGGTAGGTTACGAGAACAACATCGCCACGGTGCCCATTGCGGTGGTGGTCGTCTTAGCGCTGGGGGGCGATCTGATCCTCGCGGCCGGCGTGAGCCTGGGGGGTATGACGGTGGCCTTCGGGCTGTCGCCCATCAATCCGTACACGGTGGGCATCGGGCACGACATCGCGGGGCTGCCCCTGTTCAGCGGCTGGTGGCTGCGCAGCTTGCTGTGCGGCGGGGCGCTGGTGCTGACGGCTTACTACAACGTGCGATATTTCCGACGGCTGAAGGCCGACCCCGAAAGCGGTCTCGGACGGGGGCTGGATACCTCCGGGCTGGCCCTGTCCCGCCCCCTTGCGGATTACCGCATTAGTGGCCGGAACTGGTGGCTGCTGTCGGTCTTCCTGGGTGGACTGGCGGCGGTGCTCTTCGGCGTCTTCCGGCTGGGATTCGGGATCAACGAGATCTCGGCGGTCTTCCTGATCGTGACGGTGATCTGCGCCGTGACCAGCGGACTGAATGCGCGGGAAGTGACCGACGCCGGCATGCGGGCGGTGGCGGAGATGGCCCCGGCCACCTTCATCATCGGGATGGCGGCCACGGTGAAGGTGATCATGGAGGAGGGGCAGATTCAGGATACCATCAGCTACGGACTGGCACAGGCGCTGAACGGGCTGCCCGCCTACGCCTCGGCCGTGGGCATGTCGATCGGGCAGAGCGGCATCAATCTGCTTATCCCCAGCGGGAGCGGTCAGGCCCTCGCTACCCTGCCGGTGATGATCCCCCTGGGCCGGGCGCTGGACCTCAGTCCGCAGATCTCGATCCTCGCCTTCCAGATCGGGGACGGGGTGACTAACCTCTTCAATCCTTCGCTGGGCGGGCTCGTCGCCATGCTGGGGGTATGCCGGGTACCATTTGACCGGTGGTTGCGCTTCATCCTTCCACTCACGGGCGTTCTGCTCCTATGGGCCTGGACGGGCCTGTTGCTCGCGGTAGCCGTCGGATACCAATAAGCGTGTAGCTGCATTCACTACTCCGACAGTTCCCGGTCTAAGCCCGGGGAATACAGGATAAGCACCTGCACGCAGAGCGCAAGAACGACTAGGGCGCCGATTTCGAGTTGGGTGAATAATTCAGCCGAGCTTACCGCCTTTTTACCGGCAAACAGCTCCCGCCGGCCCTCCTCGAGCTGGATTGCCGAGAGGCTCACGAGATCCTGCTTCGCCCGGTTCAGCGCTTCCAGCACTGCGGCGCGGGAATTATCCCCCGCCACGAGTCCGGCTTCCCGCTCCTTCAAGTCCTTTAGGCTTGCCTTCAAGCCCCTAAAGACCTCTTCCTCCTGCCGCGTCAGCGTGGTAGCGGCAAACCGTTGGATGGCCTGGTCAGCATTCCCGGCCCAAGAGCGGGAAGCCGCCGTAGAAAAGTCGTTCGCCAGATAGTTGCCTTCCAGATCGCGGATTTGCCGGTTGAGGTCAAAGATTATATCCTGCGCCACCAAGCGGTCGGCGTAGATCGCCTCCAGGGAGTCCCTCATTACCCGGAAATTCTGGCGGTCGACCAGGTTGGTCGTGAGGACCAGCAGAAATACCAGGGCAATGCCCAGGACCCATTTGATTTTGTTGATCAGGCTCATGGCGTGGGAGTGCTGGCTTAGAGATTACCGGATTTCGCCCCCCGATTCTTATAGCGCGGTCCAAAAAGCCGGGCGTTGGCCGGGCGGCGGCGCGTACTCAGGTCGGCGCGTACGGGATCGGGTTTACGGTGCTTGTAGGCGGGTCCGATCAGCCGGACGGGATCGTAGTCCAGCGGGAGTGGGGGTACCGCCCGGTTGAGCGTGAGCAGCCGACCGGCGGCATTCGGGTTCTTGTAGTGGGGCCCGAAACGGGTCAGGGATTCGATGCGGTCCAGTTCCCGGGCCTGAGCTTCGGCGGCGGACATGGAGTCTGCGGGAGTGGCGTGGACCTGGGCATCCGAGGTTGCACTCAGCAGGATCAGAAAGAGCAGGGCAAAGAAAAAGGGCAGTGGATTTTCGCGTTGCATGACTGGTACTTTGCCCTAAAACAAAGCTTAAAACGCAAAGTTGATAGTAAT
>JBGTHX010000528.1:0-6929 GCA_041746055.1 Lewinella sp.
CGGAATGGCGAACACGACGAACCAAAACAGCGTCAGGCCCAGCCGGCTCAGGCCGGAGGTGCCGGAAAACAAAAACGATTGAAGCTTGGACATCGCGGTGAGGTCTTGTCGGGATAGGTAGTCAGGTCAGGCAAAGTCGTAACGCACCGCAACTGGCGCGTCGTACCGTAAGGTAAGGCGGAATGTCGCGGCTCAGTCCAGCTTGAGTACGTCCAGGAAGGCCTTCTGAGGAACCTCCACCTTTCCGAACTGCCGCATCTTGCGCTTACCGGCCTTCTGCTTTTCGAGCAGTTTGCGCTTCCGGGTAATGTCGCCACCGTAGCACTTGGCGGTGACGTCCTTGCGCATGGCGGAGAGGGTTTCCCTGGCAATCACCTTGGCACCGATAGCGGCCTGGATAGCGATCATGAACTGCTGCCGGGGCAGCAACTCGCGGAGCTTCTTGCACATACCGCGACCAATGTATTCGGCCTTGGTCCGGTGGACGAGGGCGGATAGCGCGTCGACGTTCTCGCCGTTCAGCTTGATGTCCATGCGCACCAGGTCGGTCTCCTGGTAATCCTTCGGCTGGTAATCGAAGCTGGCGTAGCCGCGGGATATCGACTTTAGCCGGTCGTAAAAGTCAAAGACGATCTCCGCCAGCGGGAGCTCGAAGTGGAGTTCCACGCGGTGTGGGCTTAAGTAGGTTTGCTTGGTCAGCGTACCACGCTTGTCGATGCACAGCGTCATGATGGCCCCGATGTAGTCGGTGGTAGTGATGATCTGGGCGAAGATCATCGGCTCCTCCACCATAGCGCGGTGGTTGACATCGGGCAGTTCGGCCGGGTTGCGGATCTCGGAAACATTCCCCTTGGTATCGGTGACCCGGTAGGTCACGTTCGGTACCGTGGTAATGACGTCCATATTAAACTCACGGAACAACCGCTCCTGCACGATCTCCAGGTGCAGCATCCCTAGGAAGCCACAACGGAATCCGTAGCCGAGGGCGGCGGAGGTCTCCGGTTCGAAGACCAGGCTCGCGTCATTGAGCTGCAGCTTTTCGAGGCTGTCGCGGAGGGGTTCGAAGTCGTCGTTATCGAGCGGGAAGATACCCGCGAACACCATCGGCTTCACTTCCTCGAAGCCGGAAAGTCGGGGGCCGGGTCGATCGTCGAGCGTCACCGTATCCCCGACCTTGATCTCGGAGGAGGTTTTCAGTCCCGTGACGATGTAGCCCACGTTCCCGCAGCTGATCTTGTCCTGCGGCTTAGGGGTGATTTCCATGGCGCCTACCTCGTTGGCCTCGTAGACCGATTCCGTGGCAATGAAGCGGAGGTTGTCGTGCTTATTCAGTTCCCCGTTCATCACGCGGACGTAGGCGATTACGCCGCGGAAGGGGTTAAAGACCGAGTCAAAGATCAGGGCTTGCAGGGGAGCCTTAGGGTCTCCGCTGGGAGCGGGCACGCGCTCGACCACGGCTTTCATGATCTCGGGTACGCCGATGCCGGTCTTACCGGAGGCGAGGATGATATCTTCCCGCGCGCAGCCGGTCAGTTCGATCATCTGGTCGGCCATTTCCTCGATCATGGCGGTTTCCATGTCGATCTTGTTCAGTACGGGGATAATCTCCAGTTCGTGCTCGAGGGCCAGGAAGAGATTGGAGATCGTCTGGGCCTGGATACCCTGGGTGGCGTCCACGAGCAGCAGGGCGCCCTCGCAGGCGGCGATGGAGCGGGACACTTCGTAGCTGAAGTCCACGTGGCCCGGCGTGTCGATCATATTGAAGGTGTACATCTCCCCGTCGGTATGCGGGTAGTGCATCTGGATCGCGTGGCTCTTGATGGTGATGCCGCGTTCCCGCTCGAGGTCCATGTCATCGAGCTGCTGGTCCATTCGTTCCCGCTCATTGACCGACTGCGTAAAGTCGAGCAGCCGGTCCGACAGGGTCGATTTACCGTGGTCGATGTGGGCGATAACGCAGAAGTTGCGGATATTCTTCAAGGCAGGGCTAGTTACGGAGTATGAAACGCAAAGATAACTAACGCCCGTGCCCCGTCCGCAGTTTTTGGTGCCGGCGGGTCCCTCCCAAAGCCCTATCTTTTCACGACCAAAACTTTCCATCATCCATTTCTCCGCGACCCGCATCCCGCTGCTCTTCCTTTTCCTCCTGGGATGGGCACTCCTCTGCGGCCAGCCATCCCCCCGGCTGCCAGACCAACTCACGCTGTCGAATGGACAAACCGAGGCGGTCAACCTCCGCCGCCCCGCCCAGCCCGAGGTTGAGGCCGTGACGGTGAGTTACCGCCGCTCCGATGGTACGGTGGCCGAACTGGGGCCCGACCAGGTCGACCGCTTCGTTTACGGCCGGACGGGTCGGGAATTTCGTGCCGTAAGCGTGGAGCTGCCAGACCCGACGACCAACCAGCCGGTCACCCGCCGCCGCTTCGGGGAAGTGTTATCATCGGGCGATGTGGAGCTTCTACGGGTGGCGCTGAACGCCGCGGAATACGATCCCACCGCCGTGGACTCGCGGCCCCACCTTTACGTCCTCACCTATCCCGGTGGCACCCTGGTACTGAAACTCTCCTCTATCTACGTCTACGAGCAGCTGCACGCCAACCCCTCCCGTTTCCGCAATCTCCTGGGGTTTTTCGCCGGGGATTGCGCGCGGCCCAGGGGCATCGCCGAGCATGCGCGCTTTGCCGACGGGGAGATCCTGGCCGTCATCGAAGCTTACGGGGCCTGCCATCCGGAGCTGGAGATCAGGATCGACCGGCGCCGGATCTCCGGCGGGCTTGACCTGGAGCACCACGTCCGGCTGCAATACATCGACATCCGCGACGCGGACTTCAGCGACCGGCAATTCAGCGGCGGCGTCGGTTACCAGGTGAGCACCCGCTTCCAGAACCGGATGCAGCGGCTGGGGGTCCTGGCGTCGGTAGACCTGGTATACCATTCCTTCCGCTGGCGTGAAGCCTCGGATATATCCCAATCGATGATCCGGGGAAACCTGTCGCTGGGCTACAGTATCCTGAAATCCGAGCGTTTCCGGATACAGGTGACCGGCGGACTGAGCAACTACAACGCGGTGTCGTCCAGCTTCCGCAGCTTCTTCTCCAACAACTACTTTTTACTTAACGGGGGGTTAAATGTCCGGACGGGCAATCTGCTCCTCGGGCTCCACTACGAGCACCTGCCGGGGCAGATCCCGCGCCGCCCCGCCAACCAGCTGCTGGCCTCCGTGGGGTACCGCATACCGTTATGATCCGGGCACGCCCCCGCTCCCGCAACCTACCTTGCACCCGCGCCCTGCCGCCGGCAAAACAGTGTATGGCGGACCCGCGTTTACCGTTCGCCAGTGCAATCCATGGAAGAACCCAACGAAGCCATACAGCCCGAGAAACCCCGGCGGCAGAAGCGCCGGTGGTGGCAGCGGGTGCGCAAGCTCTTCGTGTGGCTGGTCCTCGTCGTGGTCTTTCTGCTCGGTCTGCTGCAGCTTCCTGATTTTCAGAACTGGCTCGTCGATCGCGCCACGGCCACCCTCAGTAATACGCTGGAGACCCAAGTGAGCATCGACTACGCCCGGCTCTCGTGGTTTGACGAACTGACGCTGCAGGGGGTTTTCGTGGAGGACAAATACGGCGACACGCTGCTGTACGGCAAGTCGCTACAGACCAACTTCAACCTCCTCTCCCTGCTCGACAACGCCCTCGAGATCGAGGAACTGACCATTTCCGATGCCCGCTTCAAGATCCGCCGGGACCTCGGTGATCCCGAAACGAACCTCGAGACGGCCCTGAAGAAGCTCTTCCCCACCCGTCAACAGGCGGCCCGGCCGCTGAACCTGGCGCTGGACCGGCTCGACCTGGCGCACATCACCTTCGTGCAGGACGATAGTGTACGCGGGCAACGCTTTGACGTGTACCTAGAATCCGGAGTGATCTTCCTCGACCAGCTGGACCTGGCCAATCAGCTGATCTCCATCGAATCCGCCGAGATCACAAATCCGGTGGTCCAGCAGACCACCATCCCCCCCACCCCGATCTCCTCCGATCCGGCGACCGATCAGGTGATCCGCGAGATCGACAGCACGGCGGTCGACAGCGCCGTCGGCGTGGGCCTGCACCTGATGGCCAAGAGCGTGGAGATCATCGGGGGAACCTTCATCCTGAACAACTACCGGAAGGAAGCGATCGAAACGGACGAGATGGCCTCGGTGGACTTCGCCCGCCTGGCGACGCGGGACATCGGACTCGAACTGACCCGCCTGGACTTCTTCCGCGACACCCTGAGTGCCACCCTCGAACACCTGAGCCTGGAGGAGCAGAGTGGCTTCATCCTCAACCGCCTGAGCGTGGAGGACCTTGTAGCTACGCCTACCAGCCTGGTGCTCAACGACCTCGTGCTGAATACGCCCACCAGTAACTTGTCCGACTCCCTGAGCTTCACCTTTCCTGGTGGGTGGGAGAGCTGGGCTGAATTCAACGACCGCGTCCGCCTGGAGGTCAACCTGCAGCCCAGTACACTGGCCGTACGCGATTTGCTCTTTTTCGCCCGCCAGTTGCGCTTCAATCCCTTCTTCCGCGACAACCGTGACCGCAACATCCGCCTGGGCGGCAATTTCCGGGGCCGCGTCAATAACCTGCGCGCGGAGGACGTCACCCTCGGTCTGGACGACCGCAACTACCTGGCCGGCAGCTTCAGCAGCCGCAACCTGGCACTGCCCGGATCCGAGGCCCTGAACCTCAAACTTGACGTGCTGAAGACGAGCGTGACCACGCTGCGGCAGCTGATCCCCCGCATGAACCTGCCGCCCAACTTCAGCAAACTGGGGCGGCTGGACTTCAACGGTCAGTTCGACGGCTTCTTTACCGACTTTGCGGCAAAGGGTGACCTGCGGACCGACATCGGCCGCGCCATCCTCGACATGCGGATGAATATCGAGGGCGGGCCGAATCGTGCGGAGTATAGCGGCACCCTTTCGCTGAACGACTTTGATCTCGGCCGGTGGACGGACAATCCGGCCCTCGGCACCGTCACCTTCAACGCAGCCATAAACGACGGGGCCGGACTGCAGGCGGAGACCGCCAGCGCCGGACTGACGGCCACCATCGAGTCACTCGCCTTCCGCGGCTATACCTACGAGAACGCACGCATCAGCGGGCGATTGGAGCAGCAGTTCTTCAACGGTAGCTTCGAGATCGGGGATGACAACATCGACCTCTACTTCCTGGGGGAGCTGAACTTCCGCGATAGCGTGCCGGTCTTCGACTTCAGTGCCAATATCCGCGAGATGGACCTGCAGGCGCTGAACCTCTCGAAGCGACTGGTGGTGCTGTCCGGCAACGTAGACCTCAACCTGCGCAATACCGTCTTTAGCGAGATGGAGGGGCGGGTGGAGCTCGACAGCTTCCGGGTGGTGCGCGATACGGCGGTGATCGACATTGGTAAGCTGCTGGCCTATTCCAATTTCAATGCTGAGGGTCAGAAGGTCGTCAAGCTGGAAAGCGACGTCGCCGAAGGGGAGATCATCGGACGCTTTGACATCAACGAGGTGTCAACCAGCCTGACCCGTTACCTGGTCGATTACTACCCCGGCTGGGCGCAGCGGCTCAAGATCCGTCCGCCCGCGACCCTGCCGCAGGAGAGCCGCTTCAGCTTCGACCTGAACGTGCTCAACTCCCGCGGACTGAACCGGCTGATCGACCCTAAACTGGGTCCGCTGGAAGACGTCCACCTCACCGGCAGCTACGACGGCTTTAAAAACGAACTGCGCGCCGAATTGCTGGCGCCATACTTCTCGTACGACAACATCGCCCTCGTAGACCTCATCGTGCGCACGAAAGGGGACGGCGCGGAGGGGGAGCTCGACTTGGTGATCGATACCACGCTGGTGAACGGTAAACCGCTCCTCGACCAGCTCACTTTGCTGAGTCTCATCGACAACGACACGATCAACTTCGGCATCAACTACGGGGGGGCCGGCGGACTCTTTCTGGATAAGCTCAACCTGAACGGCGAGATCACGCTGCCCGACAGCGCCAACTACGCGATCCGCTTCGACGATTCCGACCTGGTCCTGTTCCAGGAGCCCTGGGCTATCCGCCGCGACAACCGCGTGGTGGTCGGTCCGCAGTACATTGATACCCGCAACTTCAGCTTGCGCAGCGGCGACCGCAGTATCCGGCTTTCGAAACGCGGCAGTAAGGGACTGGATCTGAACTTCGAGAATATGGACCTGGGGCTGGTGGACTCCGTCTGGGCCTACCAGCCGCTCGACTTTTCCGGCCGGGTGAACGTGCACGTGGGCGTTGATGACGCCTTCCTGCTCAAGGGGCTGAGTGCTGACATCCGCAGCGATACTTTCCTGATCAACGGCGACGATTACGGTTACCTGCGCGTCGATCTGCGCGCCCCCGACCCCAAGGGCCGGCTTACCGCCTACATGAACCTGAACCGCGACACCGCCCAGTTGATTGCCGAAGCCACCTTCAACCTCGGGGAGCTCGCCCCGAACCCGCGGGTGGACCAGGAAAAGAACTACCTCGACCTCACCGTGGACCTCACCGGCTATCCGCTCGACGTAGCCAGCTACTGGGTGGGCGGATCGGTATCGGACATCGTAGGCAAGATCAACGGCCGGCTGAATGTAGTCGGTCCGGCCGGACAGCCCGACGTTCAGGGATACATTGATGCCTCCGCCGGAGCCTTTACGCTGGATTACCTCCAGACCCGCTACCACTTCGATGAGTCGCGGGTTAAGATCACGAACACTCTCTTTGATCTGGCCGGCACTAAACTGCTGGACCGTTACAACAACGTGGCCCGCCTCAATGGTGGCATCACCCACGAGCGGCTCAAGAACCTCGGCATCAACGCCCGGTTAGAGACCGACCGCTTCCTGGCCCTGGACCTCGCCCCCGGGCAGAACCCCAATTTCTACGGCCGGG
>JBGTHX010000529.1:0-22433 GCA_041746055.1 Lewinella sp.
GCGGATGACGATCCCGTGCGACATCGCTTTGCACATATCGTAAATGGTCAGGGCGGCTACGGAGGCACCGTACAGGGCTTCCATCTCTACCCCGGTCTTCCCTTCGGTCTTGACGGTACAGCGGACTTCCAGCGACTCATCATCCAGTTCGTTGACGGTAAGCTGTACCCCATTGATAGGGAGCGGGTGGCACAGCGGGATCACCGACCAGGTCTGCTTCACCGCCATGGTGCCGGCCACGATGGCGGTCTGGGTAATGGACCCCTTGCCGGTACTGAAGCCCGACTGCCGCAGTGCGTCCATAATCTCCCGGCCCAGCACCACGGTGGCGCGGGCGGTGGCGGTGCGCTTGGTTACGGATTTATCGCCGACGTCGACCATGGAGGGCCGACCCGAATCGTCGAGGTGGGTGAAGGGCATAATCGGAGTTTTTTGCGGTTAGCCGCCGATACTGGTCATACTGGCGAAGATATTCCCCTGCTGCTCCTTCCGCTCCGTCTCGTGGCCGGTGGCGTACTTGCCCCAGACAAACTCCTGAATGAGTTGCCCAAGCTCTTCCCGCCCGATACCGGCCCGCAGCAGGGGCAGCAATTCCAGTCCCTTGGTGGAGTACAGGCAGTTGAGCATGGTGCCCTTGGGCGTCACGCGCAGCCGGTCGCAGGTGCCGCACAGACTGCGGCTGTAGGCCGGAATTATACCGACCCGCCCCCGGTAGCCGGGCACACAGAAGTTGACCGCGCTGCCGCCCGGTTTGCCCACGGTATCCAAGTCCGGATGGGCATCCTGAATGCGGTCCAGCATGTCCTGAAAGGAGAGGAAGACGTCGTGGTTGCCGTCGTCGTCGTTGAAGGGCATGGCCTCGATGAAACGTACGTCCAGGGCGTTTTCCCGGGTAAGCTCCACGAAGTCCAGCAGCTCATCGTCGTTGACGCCCCGCATTACCACCACGTTGACCTTGACGGGGTAACCGCGCTGAAGCATCTCCTCGAGGGCAAGTCGGGTCTCCCCGAAATTGTCCCGGCGGGTAATGCGCTGGAAACGCTCCGGCCGGAGGGTATCCAGACTAAGATTATAGTGCCGCAGGCCGGTGGCCTCCAGCTCGTCGATGTACTTCGGGAGCAGCACGCCGTTGGTGGTCATGGCCAGACGGGGAAAGATCTCGGCCAGTCCGCGGACCAGCACGGGGAGGTCGCGGCGTACGAGGGGTTCACCACCCGTAAGGCGGACTTTGATGATGCCCAGTCCGGCAAGCACGCCGCAGAGGTTGAGAATCTCGTCGTAGTCCAGCAGGGCACCCTTCGGGGCGAAGTCGATGCCCTCCTCCGGCATGCAGTAGCGGCAGCGGAGGTTACAGCGGTCGGTTACCGCCAGGCGGAGGTAGGTGAGTTGACGGCCGTGTTGATCCTGGAGCATACCCATAAACTACACCTGAGCGGGGGACTAGTTTTGGGGAGGGGTAGCGCGGCCGGAGGCCGCATCACACTGCGCGGTCGGGAGACCGCCTCGTAACACCGCCTCGTACTAGAGCATTTTTTCCAGGTTGGCGATCTTGGCCTCGGCGTCGGCCTGCTTTTTGCGCTCCAGGGCTACCACTCCCTCGGGGGCGTTGGCGACAAAGCGCTCGTTGCTCAGCTTCTTCTCCACGCCCTTCAGGAAGCCCCGGAGGCGGGTAAGCTCCTCCTCCGTCTGGGCCCGCTCGGCGGCCAGGTCGACCTCCCCGTTCAGGATGAGGTAGGCGGTGTCGTTGCCGATCAGGAAGGGTAGACCGTTAGCCGGCGCACCGTCGACCAGGTCGACCGAAGCCAGGTTCCCGGCGCCCCGCAGAAAGACCCCGGCACCCGCGTTCCCGCCCAGCAACTGCTCGGTGGAGGCGTTTTTCTTTACGGCCAGCCTGAGTGGCTCGCCGTGGGAGATGCCCCGCTGGTTGCGGACGTCGCGCACGTGGGTCACCGTATCCTGAAGGCGGCTGAAGCGCTCGAGCAATTCCACGTCGTAGTCGCCGGCCTCGGGCCAGCTGCTCACGATACAATCCTGCCCCTCGTTGCGGTGGCGCAGCTGGTGCCAGACCTCCTCCGTGATGAAGGGCATGAAGGGGTGCAGCAGTGTCATCATCCGCTCAAAGACCGATACGGCGGCATCGTAGGTCGACCGGCTCAGCGTACCGTCGGACGGCTTGATGGCCTCCAGGTACCAGCTGCAAAAGTCGCTCCAGACCAGGCGGTATAGCGTGACCATCGCCTCGCTCAGGCGGTAGTCAGCCATCATGCGGTCCACCTCCGTGATGGTGGCGTTAAGACGGGCTTCGATCCACTCGGTGGCCAGGCGGGCCGCGGGGTCCGGGTCGCGGTCAGCCACGTCGAAGCCCTGGATGAGGCGGTTGGCGTTGAAGATTTTGTTGCAAAACTTGCGGCCCTGCTCGCAGAGCTGGCTTTCGTTGAGCGCCTCACCGTCCTGCAGCGGGGCGTCGAAGATGATATCGTTGCCTGCCGCGGCGCTGGAGAGCATGCCGTAGCGCACGCCGTCGGCGCCGTAGGTGCGCAGCAGCTCTAGGGCGTCGGGACTGTTGCCCAGCGACTTCGACATCTTCCGGCGCTTCTCGTCGCGCACCATGCCCGTAAAGTAAACGTCGCGGAAGGGCTGCCGACCGTGCTCGGCGACGAATTCCTCACCGAGCAGGTCCTCGCTGAATTCGTAGCCGGCCATGATCATGCGGGCCACCCAGAAGAACATGATGTCCCAGCCGGTGACCAGATCGTTCGTCGGGTAGTAGTAGGCCAGCTCGGTCTTGTCCTCCCCGAAGCCGTCGAAGACCGACATCGGCCACAGCCAGCTCGAGAACCAGGTATCGAGTACGTCCTCGTCCTGCTGCAGGTCCTCCAAGGTGAGTCCGGGATGGTGGTGCCGGGCCTCCTCGAGCGCCTCTTCGGCGGTCTGGGCCACGTATACTTCTTCCCCGTGGTACCAGGCGGGAATGCGCTGTCCCCACCACAGCTGACGGCTGACGCACCAGTCGCGGACGTTCTCGGCGTTGAGCCAGCTGCGGTACATGTTGACCATGTTATCCGGGTGGAACTTCACTTCCCCGTTCTCGACGGCCTCCAGGGCGGTAGCGGCGGTCTCCCGCATCTTCATGAACCACTGCAGCGTGAGGCGGGGCTCCACCACGGCGTTGGTACGCTCGCTGCGACCCACTTTGGTGCGGTACTGCTCGATCTTTACCAGGTCACCGCTCTCCTTCAGCATCTTAACCACTTCGGTGCGGGCGTCAATGCGATCCAGGCCGACCGCCACCTGGGCCAGCTCATTGAGCTTGCCGTCCGGCGTGAGAATATCGATGACGTCCAGCCCGTATTTCTGTCCGAGCTCGTAGTCGTTCGGGTCGTGGGCGGGGGTGATCTTCAGCGCCCCGGTGCCGAATTCGGGATCGACGTAGTCGTCGGGGATCACCGGTACTACGCGGCCCACCAGCGGCACGATGACCTTGCGGCCGTGGAAATGCTGGTAGCGCTTGTCGTCGGGGTGGACGGCCAGGGCGGTATCCGCCATGATGGTTTCCGGCCGGCTGGTGGCAATAGTAATATAGGTATCGTCGGTGCCCTCCATGCGGTAGCGCACGTGGTAGAGGTTGCCGTTCTCGTCGGTATGGATGACCTCCTCGTTGCTGAGTACGGTCTGGGCTTCCGGATCCCAGTTGGTCATGCGCTGGGCGCGGTAGAGCTTGCCCGAGCGGTAGAGCTTGACGAAGACCTGGATCACGGCCGCATACATTTTCGGCTCCATGGTGAAGCGCGTCCGCTCCCAGTCGCAACTGGCTCCCAGGAGTTGCAGTTGCTTGAGTATAATGCCGCCGTACTCCTCCTTCCAGGCGAAGGCGTGCTTCAGAAAGTCTTCGCGGCCGAGATCCGATTTCTTGATGCCCTGCTCCCGCAGTTTGTGCACCACCTTGGCCTCCGTCGCGATGCTGGCGTGGTCCGTCCCGGGCACCCAGCAGGCGTTCTTTCCATCGAGGCGGGCCTTGCGGATCAGGATATCCTGGATGGTATTGTTGAGCATATGGCCCATGTGCAGCACGCCGGTCACGTTCGGCGGCGGGATCACGATGGTGTACGGCTCGCGATCGTCGGGTACGCTGCGGAAGTAGTCGTGCTCCATCCAGTAGGCGTACCATTTCTTTTCTACCTCGCGGCTGTCGTAGGTGGCTTTGGCGGACATGGGTCTTTCTTGGGCTGGCAAAGATAGGGAGGGAGGTTAGTACGGTAGTAGGTAGTCGGTAGTACGGTACTACCGTAATACCGTACTATAGTACAATCCCCTACCCGATCGCCTGCTCGATATCCGAGATAATATCCCCCACGTCCTCGATGCCGACGCTCATGCGGATGAGGCCGTCGGTGATGCCGTTGGCTAGGCGGGTGTCGCGGTCGAGGCCGCGGTGGCTCATGGTGGCCGGGTGGAGCACCAGCGTATCCACGTCGCCGAGGGTGGGCGTCAGGACGCAGAACTTCATCCGGTCGATGCAGCGGTGGGCCGCTTCCAGTCCGCCTTCCAACTCGAAGCTGAGCATTCCGCCGTGCAGTTTCATCTGCTTATCGATGGCGCCGCAGTCCGGGTGGTCGGGCAGGCCGGGGTAGTTGACGTCGATCACTTTCGGATGATCGAGGAGGAAGTCCACCACCTTCTTGGCATTTTTGCTGTGGCGCTCCATGCGCAGCGGCAGGGTCTTCAGGCCATTGAGTACCAGCCAGGCATCCCACGGATTGCCGGTGCCGCCGTACAGGCGGTGGATGGGCGTAAGCCTTTCCTTCAACAGGGCCTCGTCGCGGCACACGATCGCGCCGGCCACCCCCGACCCGTGGCCGTTGAGGTACTTGGTCGTGCTGTGGATCACCACGTCGGCACCGAGCGCCAGCGGCTGCTGGATGACGGGCGTGGCGAAGGTATTGTCGACCACCAGCAGCGCCCCGTAGTGGTGGGCCAGGTCGGCCAGGTAGCTGATGTCCGTGCAGCGAAGCGTCGGGTTGCTCGGCGTTTCCACGTACACGACCGCGATACTGGGCTCTTCGGAGAGAAGGTCCTCGACGCTCTCGCTGTTGCGGAGGTTGCCGATGATGCGGCGTACACCGCGGGGGGTAAGGGTCTCGATAAGACTGCTCGTACCGCCGTAGAGGTCACCCTGGGTGAGTACGCAGTGGCCGGGCTCGCAGAGCCCGAGCAGTACGGTGGCGATGGCGGACATACCGCTGGAGCAGAAGAGTCCGTAGGTGGGTTCCCCCAGCTGATGGGCCTCCAGGGCGGCAATCTTCGCGGCGGCGGCATCCACGGTGGGGTTGCCGAAGCGGCCGTAGATGTGTCCCTCCGTCTTGCCGTCGAAGAGATCCATGCCCTGCTCCAGGGTATCGAAGACAAAGCTGGAAGCAGCGTAGAGGGGTACTTGGTGGGGGGGGTTAAACTGTTGGGCTACCGCTTCCCTAACGGCTAGACTGGAAAATTTCATAGGATTATCGGAGGTAGGAGTGTAAGTCGGATGGGTCAAAAAGCCTGGGCACACGGGTAAGTCGGACTACTAATAAAGTCTGCGGGTAATATACCTACCCCGAAGGGCTTGACTTCCCCGCGTGCGGCTTATCCTCCTTTTTATTTTCGGCGCGGGAGCGTTCCGTCACGTATCCGTCTTTACCCGCTCCGCCCGGGGCCCCGTGCCTATTTTTGCACCATGGAAGACGATGGCGACAACGAGGAGCTCTACGAAGTGCAGGAAATCCGGGTGGACCCCGGTCAGAAGCCGGTCCGGATCGACAAGTTCGTGACCGAGAAGCTCCCCCGCGTCAGCCGCAACCGCGTACAGAACGGCATTAAATCCGGCAGCATCCTGGTCGATGGCCAGACCGTGAAGGCCAACCACAAATTGTCTCCGGGAGAATGTATCACCGTGGTGATGCCCCGCCACCCCGACCGGCCGGAAGGACTGGTCCCGGAAGACATCCCCCTCGATGTACGCTACGAGGATGACGCCATCCTCATCGTCCATAAGCCGCCCGGCATGGTCGTCCACCCCGGCGTCGGCAACCCCTCCGGCACCCTGGTCAACGCCCTGGCCCACTACCTGCGCGGCGCGGGCGATATTCCCGTGCTTCCCGGCAACGACGAGGACCGTGTAGGACTGGTGCACCGCATTGATAAGGAGACCTCCGGCCTGCTCGTCATCGCCAAGACCGACGAGGCCATGAGCTTCCTCGCCCGGCAGTTCTTCGACCACAGCATCGACCGTACCTACCAGGCCCTCGTCTGGGGCGCGCCCGACCCGCCCGACGGCACCGTGGACCGCAATATCGGCCGTCACCCCCGGCTGCGGCAGGAGTATACCGTCTTCGACGAACCGGAAGAAGGCAAGAACGCCGTCACCCACTTCCGCACGCTGGAAGACCTCTACTACGTCAGCCTGCTCGAACTCAAACTGGAAACGGGGCGCACCCACCAGATCCGCGTACACATGAGGAGCCTGGGCAACCCGGTATTCATGGACAGCAAATACGGCGGTGACCGCATCGTAAAGGGTACGGTGTACAGCAAATTCAAATCCTTCGTGGAGGGCTGCTTCGCCCTCTGTCCGCGGCAGGCCCTGCACGCCAAGAGCATCGGTTTTATCCACCCCACAACGCGGGAGTACGTCCACTTCGACAGCGAGCTGCCCGAAGACATGCACAGCTGTCTCGAGCGCTGGCGCACCTACGTCGGCCACCGTCGCCACAACAACCTCCTCGGCGAATGAGCCCGGAAGCTGCCGTCCGTACCTGGGTCCTGGACTTCGTGGTCGGGCTCGGGCTCTGCCCCTTCGCCGCCGCCCCGCTGCGGGAGGGCCGCGTGGCCTATGTCACCTTCCTCGGGCGCAAGCCAGAGGACGCTTTTTACTTTGCGGGATCGCAGGTGCAGGAGCTCCTGGATACGGCCGGGGAAGTCACGGAAACCAGCCTGCTCGTGTTCCCCGAGACCCTTGGGGACTTTGAAGAGTTCCTCGACTTCGTCGAGGAGTTTGAGGGTTTTCTGGCCGACAGCGGAGCCGACGCGCTGGTGCAGCTCGCTCACTTCCATCCCGGCTACCGCTTTGCCGGCGTTCCCGCCGGCGATCCGGCGAACGCGACCAACCGCGCCCCCTACCCCGTCGTACAGCTGTTGCGCGTCAGCACAGTAGCTAAAGCAGTAGCGCGCTACCCGGACGCCGGGCGCATCCCGGAACGGAATGCGGCCCTGCTCAGGAAGCGCGCTACGAAAGAATAGAATTTACTGCTTGATGAAGGTGCTGCTCACTACGCCGGTCTGCCCGGTGAGGACCAGCCGGTATACCCCGGCGGGCAGGGCGGACACGTCCACCTGATCCTGTACTACGTCACCGCGCTTGATCACCTGGCGCTGGCTCAGCAGACGGCCATTGATGTCGTAAACGGCCACGGTGACCGGTCCGTTCTGGCTGTTCTGCAGCCGGAAATTCAGCTGGTTGCCGGTGGGGTTCGGGAATACGCCGAGGACGGAGGAGAGGTCCAGCGGAGCACGTACCGGCGACAGGTCGGTAGCGGAGTTCGCCTGGCAGTTGAGGGCCACGGCACCGAATCCGGTCGGGGCGGCACTGTTCATCCCCAGGTAGATCTTGTCGAGCTGGGTACCGAATTCGCGCTTGGCTACCGTGATGGTGTGGGAACCGGCGTCGAGATCGAAGCTGGTGGAATCACCCGCCAGGTTGACGAGCTTCCACTCGAATCCTTCCGTGAGCAGGGTACCGCCTCCGATATCGAAGGAGTAGTCGATCCATTCGCCGTCGTCGACCTTCACCCAGAAGGAGTTGGCGCCTTCGTCTTGGGCGTTAAGGCGGAAGTAGAGGAAGTACTCACCGGCGTCGGCCAGTTCGGTGTCGAAGACGATCTGGCTGCTGGTGGCGGTGTCCGAAGGCGGCCCACTCACCTGGCCGGGCCGGGTCATCTCCACGTAGCCGCTGTTGGAGACGTTGGTGTTGACGGTGTACTTGACCTCGCTGCCGAGCATACCGCATTCGGCCTCGATCCACGCGGCGCTGGCGCAGGATTCGGGGTAGCGCTCGCAGTCGGTTTCGGTATCGCAGTTGATGCCGGGTCCGCCCTCTCCGGAGGGAGAGTTGCGCAGGGTGCTGATGTAGATCTTGTCGAGTTTGGTCTGGGGTTCGCGGTAGGCGAATTCGATCACGAATTCACCGGCGGTGGCGGCGTAGGGGCTGCCCTCCACGTCTTCCCACAGCCAGGAGTTACCGCGGCGGATGCGGTTACCCCATACGAACCAGTCGCCTCCATTGACGCGGACCCAGTAGGAGTCCTGGTCGGCGGCGGCGGACTTCACGCGGCCCCAGACGTAGTAGTCGTCGGCAGCCTGTACGTTGACCCGGAAGGTCACGCGGTTGGCGGGAATATCCTCGGGAGGGTTGGCGGTGGAGGAGCCGCTCGGGTAGACCACGAAGGTATCGCGGGCGGCGAGGGAGTCGACCTGCTTCTCCCAGTTGGCGCCTACTTCGGCGCACTCGCCCTCCAGGTAGACGGCGAAGGGCAGGTTACCGTTCTGGGCGGTGAGGGGGGCGGCGGAGGCCAGCAGCGCGGCCACCAGCACGGTGTAATAAAGTCGGGTAAAGTGAATCATTCGAGGTGTGTTCAAAAGGTTTGAAAAGCCGGGGCGAGGATGTGGGGGTCGCCCGGTGGGTGGGGTGAATAAGTCGATACTGCGCAGGAGAGCCCCGCAGGTATATGAATGTAGGGTGCCGCCACATTCCGGCGCTAGACCGAAAGGGGGATTGGGAGGGAAGTGTCCGCTGGATTGCTCCGGCATACTACCGAATGCCCGCCCGGGAAGGGGAAGATGATGGTTTCTCGAAACAGTGTGTGCAGGGTGTGTGTAAAGTAAAAGCCGGAGTAGTTCGTTCAGGCAGCTGCCTGAACCAAGCGGATACAAAATTGTACCCTGTGGTCAGAAAACGGCCGAATGCGCCGGCAAGTTCGTCAATATTTTTCAATATGCAGACTGAAGATCGCATCGAAGCCCTGGGCAAACTCGGGGACCACCTGCGCGGCGGGGAGGATGAATTTCTCACCGCGCTGATGAAGCGTACCGAGTTCAACAATGGCTGGTTCACCCTCGAACAGCAGCACCGGGCGCTGCAGGCGGTGACCCGGGAGTTCCTCGATCGCGACCGGCTGCGGGCCTGGGCTTCCGCCCATCCCACCCTGGCACCCGCGCACCCGCCCTACGGTACCGTGGGGCTCGTGCTGGCCGGCAATATCCCCCTGGTGGGCCTGCACGATCTGGTGAGCACCTTCGTGGCCGGCCACCGGGCCGAGATCAAGCTGAGTAGCAAGGATCCCTACGTACTACCCTACCTCATCCAACTGATCGGCCGGTTCACCCCGGGGGCGGCGGCCTACTTTTCCGTGGTGGACAAACTGTCCGCCTTCGACGCCATCATCGCCACCGGCAGCAACAACAGTTCGCGCTACTTCGAAGCCTACTTCGGCCAGTACCCCCACCTGATCCGCCACAACCGCAACGCCGTGGCCGTCCTGACGGGGCACGAAACCGACGAGGAGCTGCGGCGCCTGGGCGACGACATCTTCTCCTACTACGGGCTCGGCTGCCGTAACGTCTCCAAACTCTACGTGCCCCGCGACTACGATTTCAGCCAGTTGCTGGAGGTGCTGCACGACTGGAAGGGCTACCAGAACCACACCAAGTGGAAGAATAACTTTGACTACAACTTCGCCCTGCTCACGCTGAACAAGGAACCGTTCCGGTACAGCGGATCGATCATCCTGCGGGAGGACGAGGCGCTGGCCAGCCACATTGCCGGCCTCTACTACTCGCACTACGACGATCCGGCGCAACTGGAGGAGGAATTGCGGACCCGGGCGGAGGAGATCCAGCTGATCGTGGCTCGGCCCGGCGTGCTGGAATTGCCCTCCTACGACTTCGGCCAGGCGCAGCAGCCCTCGCTGACCGACTACGCCGACGGGGTGGATACCCTGCAATTTCTGAGCCGGCTGGAAGTCGGTAGCCGGGCCTGACGGATTGCATATATTGGCGGCATAACCTACCCGATCATGCCGACCCAATTCCCCACCCGGATCACCAGCTTTGAAGACTACCAGCGGACCTACGACCGTAGCGTCAGTGACCCGGAAGAATTCTGGGCCGAACAGGCGCGCACCTTCGACTGGCACCAGCCCTGGGACCGGGTGCTGGAGTGGAACTTCAGCGGGCCGGATGTCAGGTGGTTCCAGGGCGGAAAGCTCAACATCACGGAGAACTGCCTGGACCGCCACCTGGAAGAGCGCGGCGAGCAGACCGCCATCCTCTACGAGCCCAACGAGCCCGACGGTAAGGTGATCCGGCTAACGTACCGGGAACTCCACGCCAATGTCTGCCAGGCCGGTAACGCGCTGCGCGAACTGGGCGTGGGGAAGGGCGATCGCGTGTGCTTCTACATGCCGATGGTGCCCGAGCTGGCCATCTCCGTGCTGGCGTGCGCGCGCATCGGGGCGATCCATTCGGTGGTATTCGCCGGCTTCAGCGCCCAGGCGCTCGCCGACCGGGTCAACGACGCGGACTGCAAGCTCATCATCTGCTCCGACTACAGCCGCCGCGGCAATAAGAACATCCCGGTGAAGGAGGTCGTAGACGACGCCGTGGCGATCGGCTGCCCCAGCGTGGAGGCCGTCATCGTACACCGGAACACCGGGGAGGACATTACCTGGAACGAAAACCTGGACCGCTGGTACCACGAGCTGGTCGACGGCCAGTCCGAGAAGTGTGCCGCCGAAGAGATGGACGCCGACGACGTGCTCTTTATCCTGTACACATCGGGTAGCACCGGCAAGCCCAAGGGCGTGGTCCACACCTGCGGCGGGTACATGGTGTACACGGCCTATTCCTTCCGCAACGTCTTCCAGTACGAGGAGGGCGACGTGTACTGGTGCACGGCCGATATCGGCTGGATCACGGGTCATAGCTACATCCTGTACGGCCCGCTGCTGTGCGGGGCCACGACAATCATGTTCGAGGGCGTCCCCACCTACCCGGACGCCGGACGCTTCTGGGAGGTCTGCGCCAAGCACCAGGTCAATCAGTTCTATACGGCCCCCACCGCCATACGGGCGCTGATGGCGAAGGGCGACGCCTACGTGGAGGGCCACGACCTCAGCGACCTCAAGGTCATCGGCTCCGTAGGCGAACCGATCAACCTGGAGGCCTGGGAGTGGTACCACGAAAAGGTCGGGAAGGGCAAGGTGCCCATCGTCGATACCTGGTGGCAGACCGAGACCGGCGGCATGATGATCTCCGGCCTCGGGGGACATAGTCCGCAGAAGCCCACCTTCGCCGGTTATCCCCTGCCCGGTATTCAGATGGCGCTGGTGGACAAGAACACCAACGAGGAACTCACCGAGAATCCGGAAAGCGGGCTGCTCTGCGTAAAATTCCCCTGGCCGAGCATCCTGCGTACCACCTGGGGCGACCACGAGCGGTGCAGGAACACCTACTTCAGCACCGTGCCCGGCATGTACTTCACCGGCGACGGCGCGCGCCGCGACGAGAACGGGATGTACCGCATCGTCGGCCGGGTGGATGACGTGATCAACGTGAGCGGCCACCGCATGGGCACCGCCGAAGTGGAGAATGCCATCGACGAACACCCGCTGGTGGTCGAGACGGCCGTAGTCGGGTACCCCCACGACATCAAGGGGCAGGGCATCTACGCCTACGTGATCCTGGTGCCGGGCCAGCACGACGAGGATAAACTGCGCGAAGAGATCGTGCAGACGGTGCGTAACGAGATCGGGCCCATCGCCAAGCCGGACAAGATCCAGTTCGTGGAGGAACTGCCGAAGACGCGTTCGGGAAAGATCATGCGCCGCATCCTGCGCAAGGTGGCCGCGGGCGAAACGGATTCCCTCGGCGACACCTCCACCCTGCTCAATCCCGAAGCGGTGGAATCGGTGACGGCCGGGCGGGTCTGAGTCAGCCGCGCACGCCGGTGAAGATCTCCGCGAAGGTATCGTGGAGGCGGCTGGCGATGTACTGGGCCCCTGACTTGGTGAGGTGCACCGTATCCTGGCTGATAAAACGGCCGTCGGGCGTGAAGACGAGTACCCGTCCCTCATTGTCCGTGAGCATATCCACCAGGTCGATGTAGCGGTCGCCCCAGGAGGCTTTGAGTTCGTTGTTGATGCTCTCCACGTCCTCCTTCATGGCGGTGCGGTACGCGGTGAAGTCCGTCTGCCCGTTGATCCGGTTGTAGTGGATACCGTTGCTGAAGCCGAAGTCCTTCGTGCCCAGCATCCAGATCTTGCTGCGGTCGAGGGCGATGCCCTGCGAGGCTTCCAGGTCGTCGAGGTACCGGGGATCGATGTAGGTCTGTGCGGCCAGCAGGATGCGGTCGGCCTGCCGCAGCCGCTGCTTCATGGCCGGATCCTGCTGAAGTTCCTTGTAGTCGACGTAGCGGACCTCGAGTTCGTCGCCGAATTCGGATTCCATCAGCAGGTTGGCGGCGTCACGGCCGAAGCTGTTGCCCACCACCAGGGTGCGGATCTTGGAGCTGTCCGCCGAGAAGTCCTCGTTCAGCTTGCGGATGTTCTCGTTGTAAGCGATGTGGATGTTGTTCTCGCCGCTGAGGAAGTTGCGCTCCTCCGGCATGTCCGAACGGTACAGGGCCAGCTCCGGGAAATCCTTGACGATGCCCCCGATGGTGTAGACGTAGAAGGCGGCTCCGGTGGAGAGCAGGAAGAGTCCCCCGGTAAACAGCAGGACGGTACGCGTAGTGGTGCGGTTGCGGTCGCGGAAGGGGTTCTCGATGCCGTAGTAGGTCGCCAGGGAAAGCACGAGGGTGAGGGCCGATAGCGCCACGGCCCAGGCCGGCGTGATCTCCTCCAGGAAGGCGTAGCGGGCGAAGGCGAAAATGAGCTGGTGCCACATGTAGAGGCTGAAGCTGATGTTGCCGATGAAGGCCATGACCGGGTTGGCCATGACGGCCGCGTAGAAGCGGTCGCTTTCGAAATACTGCTTGCCGATGATGAGCACGCCTACCGTGGCGGCGGTGGTGACCAGCACCCGGGCCTCATTGGTGGGCAGCATCGGCAGGAACATGATGAGCGCCGTGAGGAGGATGAGTCCGTAGAGGGCGACCTGCCCGATGCGGTAGTTCTTCACCACGGCATTGCCGAAGAAGATGGCCCCCAGGCCTCCCACTGCCAGTTCGAAAAAGCGGTACTGGATGAAGTAGAATTTTGCCGCCACGCTATCCTGCAGGAAGAAAGCCCCGAGCGACAGCAGGGTGAGGAAGATCAGGACGTACTTGACGTACTTGAGTCGCGAACCGCTGAGGGCAAAGAACAGGAAGGGATAGAGCAGGTAAAACTGCTCCTCGATGCCCAGGCTCCAGGTGTGCATCAGGGGCTTGTAATCGTTCTTGACCGCCCAGTAGTCCGAGGAGGTCAGGTACATCAGGATGTTGTTGGCCGAAATATTGGAAGCCACCACGCTTTGGCAGAGGTTCTCCAGGTCGTCGGGCAGCATGAATACCAGGCCCAGTACGAACGCCAGGGTGGTAATGGCCAGGGTCAGGGGTATGATGCGCCGGATGCGGCGCTCGTAAAAGTCGAGGATGGAGAATTTCCCCTTCTCCGACCGGCCATAGACGATGCTTGTGATCAGGTAGCCGCTGATGACGAAAAAGACATCCACCCCGAGGTAGCCATTGGGCAAAAAGCCGAGGTGAAATAAAATAACCGCCACTACGGCCAGCGCCCGTAGACCATCAATATCAGTCCTGTACTTCACGAAATGTGCATTTCTTAGGTTAGCCCTACTGGCCGGCAAAACTACCGGAAACAGCCTTGCGATTTTCTGGGGGAGGCGCGGGGCGCCAATATGTAGTGTGCGAAAGGATACGGCCGGTTCCCGGAGCCGGTAGCGACCGCAAAATAGTCAGGTAGGTAACGGATAACCGGCTGTGCCTATTGGCACTAAATCAAAAGTTACTCCGCCCCGGGGTGCGGGGGGAGAGAATTCAGGCGACAAAATTAGTCTTTGCCCCCCGTCCCCACAAGTAAAGGAGGGCTACGTAATCTTCCGGGTACCGTGGCGGAGGGGGCGATGGATCATCCCAGGAAAGGGTACCGGTAGTCGACCGGCGGCACAAAATTTTCCTTGATGAGGCGCGGACTGATCCAACGGTGCAGATTGAGGGCGCTGCCCGCTTTATCGTTGGTCCCGGAGGCACGTGCCCCGCCGAAGGGTTGCTGTCCGACGACGGCCCCCGTGGGCTTGTCGTTGATGTAAAAATTTCCCGCTGCGTTGCGCAGCGCCCGGGAGGCCGACTCGATCACTTCCCGGCCGGTGGCGAATACCGCTCCGGTGAGGGCGTAGGGCGAGGTGGTGTCCACCAGTTTCAGCGCCTCTTCCCAGTCTGCGTCTTCGTATACGTAGATGGTCAGCACCGGGCCGAAGATTTCTTCTACCATGGTCTTCGACCGCGGATCGGTGGTAAGCAGTACCGTAGGCTCCACGAAGTAGCCCACCGATTTGTCGCAGTTCCCACCGGAGACGATCTCCACGGCCTCGTCGGCCCGGGCTCCCTCGATATAGCCGGCGATCCGGTCGAAAGCGCGTTCGTCTATCACGGCATTGATGAAATTGCCGAAGTCTTCCACGCCGCCCATGTTGACCGTTTGCAGGTCCGCGACGAGTCGCTCCCGCACGGCCGGCCACAGGCTGGCGGGCAGGTAGGCGCGGGAGGCGGCCGAGCACTTCTGTCCCTGGAATTCGAAGGCGCCGCGTAGCAGGGCGACGGCCACCTCCTCGGCACGGGCGGAAGGGTGAGCGATCACGAAATCCTTACCGCCCGTCTCCCCCACGATGCGGGGATAGCTCCGGTAGTTGGCGATGTTGTTGCCGATCTCCCGCCAGAGTTCCTGGAAGACGACGGTGGACCCGGTGAAGTGCAGGCCGGCGAAGTCGCGGTGCTTGAACACGATGTCGCCCACCTGCGGGCCGTTCGTGTAGATCAGGTTGATCACGCCGGGGGGCAAACCGGCCGCCTCGAATAGTTCCATGATGACCACCGCGGAGTAGATCTGGGTTTCCGCCGGCTTCCATACTACGGTGTTGCCGCAGAGTGCGGGGGCGGCGGGCAGGTTGGCCGCGATACTCGTGAAGTTGAAGGGAGTGATGGCCAGCACGAAGCCCTCCAGCGCCCGGTATTCCAGCCGGTTCCAGACCCCATCGGGTGAGTGCAGTGGCTGCTCCCGGTAGATCTCCTGGAGGAAGTAGGCATTGAAGCGGAAGAAGTCGCACAGTTCGGCCACGGCGTCGATCTCGGCCTGGTAGGCATTCTTGCTCTGCCCCAGCATGGTGGCGGCGTTCCTCCGGGCTCGGAAGGGGCCGGAGAGTAGATCGGCGGCCCGCAGGAAGACGGCCGCGCGCTGCTGCCAGGGCATGGCCTCCCACGCGGGCTTGGCGGTCAGGGCCGCGTCGATGGCGCGGTGTACGTGCTCGTCGGTCCCGCGGAAGAAATGACCCAGGGTCGCCTGGTGATCGTGGGGCGGATAAAATTCCACTTTATCCCCTTCCAGAATACGCTCGCCGCCAATGAAAGCCGGGAGCTCGCGGCTTTCCGACCGGGCTTCGCGCAGGGCTTCTTCAAGGAGTTGCCGCTCAGTGCTACCCGGGGCATAGGCCAGTACGGGTTCGTTGGCGGGGATGGAAATGTTGAAAATGGCGTCGGACATGGTTAGGGTAACTGTGGCGGATAGACTATTTCTTCCGGGCGGCGTCGGCCTGCGGCAGCCGTTCGAGGGCTACCTGCAGAAATTCCCGGTCCCGGTCGCGCAAACTTACGATAAGGGTGCGGGAGCGGTAACCGGGGGCGGAGATCATCAGCCGATAGGTACCGGGGGCCAGGAAGCGGTAAAAGTCGCCCGTGGCAGTTTCGCTGAATACCGAGGAATGCATTTCGTCGTGACCGGGGATGGTGACGTGGGCGCGCAGCGGCTTGCCGGTCAGCCGGTCGGTCACGATGCCGTGGATGCCGAGCCGGGCCTCGTCCAGGTAGTTCAGCAGGGCACCGCGCAGCGAGTACCAGAGGTCGGGCAGGTCGGCGGCGGGGAAGCGTTTGGCGTTCGTAATCTCCACCGTGGCCTCGCGGGTACGGTGGTAGTAATTCATGTAGTCCTGCCGCGATCCGGCGATGGGGTACCAGTCGTGACCGTTGGTGGTGCCGTTGGCGCGGTCTTTGAAATAGTCGCCGAGGCGGCTGTCCTGCTGGGCGATGCGGGCGAAGTCGCGGCTCACGTTGCGCCACCAGTCGGTGTCGGGGTGGCGGCTGCGGAAGGTATCCCAGGGATAATTGAAGAGCTCTGCCCCGCCGTGGAAGTTGATGGCCAGGTCGAATCCGTGGGATTCGGCCGCCCGCATGAAGATGCGGGTCTCCGGCTGGTGGTCGTTGCCGTCGGGGAAGCGCCCGTCGTCGGGATCGGGATAATTCCGGTTGAGGTCGACGTTATTCGCGTTGCCGCGGCGGGCCCCGGACAGCGTGACGTTACCGGCATGGTAGGCGCCATCGGGATTGGCCAGGGGGTTGATGTAGAGAACGACGTCGTCCAGGAGGCCGCTGCCGTCGGTCTCCAGCAGCGACTCGGCCAGGCGCAGCAGTACCCAGTAGCCCGCCAGCTCGTCGCCGTGCATGGCGGCCGTACAGAGCACCTGGGGGCGCGGACGGCCCTGGGCGATGTCGCGCGTGAGTTTGAGCACGAGGATCTTGCGGCCGGAAGGAAGGGTACCCCAAACTTCCAGCCGGCAGCGGTCGGGGTAGCGCCGGGCGAGACCGTACATGATGTCCTCGTAGACCCCATAGGTCGGATAAGCCTCCTCGGGGACCAGGTGGCTCCGGCGGTGATCGAGACTGCCGGCCATCCGTACCTCCTCCTGGGCGGACAGGGGAATCAGGAAAAGCAGCAAGAGGAAGGTCAGGGCCGGGGTCAGGCAGTTCACAGGATAAAGGTACCGTTGCCGGGGCCAAATGGTTGTGGCGCCAGCTTATAGTAATGCATCAACGGCGGTAGGCGGCAGGTGACTGCAAATTGGCCGACACATGGAAATTATCCGTGAATACCTACCTTGAACGCGCACTTTCCGATACACCATGCAGCTGACCTCCCTTGACTGGATCATCGTTTTCGCCTTCTTTGCCATTACGCTCGCGATCGGGCTGTGGGCCAGCCGCGATTCGGGTAAATCCACGTCCGAGTTCTTCCTTTCGGGCCGTAATATGCCCTGGTGGCTCCTGGGCGTCTCCATGGTGGCGACCACCTTCTCCGCGGATACGCCCAATCTCGTCACCGATATCGTGCGCAAGCAGGGAGTAGCCGGCAACTGGGCGTGGTGGGCCTTTCTGCTGACCGGTATGCTCACGGTGTTCGTGTACGCCCGCCTATGGCGCCGTTCCGGGGTGATGACCGACCTGGAATTCTACGAACTGCGCTACGCCGGCGCGCCGGCGCGCTTTCTGCGGCAGTTCCGGGCGATCTACCTGGGGGTGTTCTTCAACGTGATGATCATGGCTACCGTCTGTCTGGCGGGCATCAAGATCGCTGGCGTGCTGCTGGACATCGACCCCATTACCACCGTGGCCCTGGTGTCGGTGGTCACCGTGATCTATTCCGCTTCCGGCGGACTTAAGGGAGTCATTCTTACTGACTTCGTCCAGTTCACCTTTGCCATGGTCGGAGCGATCTGGGCGGCGTTCGTGATCGTCAACATGCCGGAGATCGGCGGCCTCGAAGGCCTCCTCTCCCACCCCGAGGTGCGCGATAAGCTGGACCTGGTACCGGCCTTCGATAATCCGGAGGTGTACGTCCCACTATTCGTGGTCCCCATCGCCGTACAGTGGTGGAGCGTCTGGTATCCGGGTGCCGAACCCGGCGGCGGAGGCTACGTGGCCCAGCGGATGCTGGCGGCCAAGAACGAGAACCACGCGGTGGGTGCCACCCTCCTCTTCAACGTATTCCACTACGCCCTGCGCCCCTGGCCCTGGATCCTGATCGCGCTTTCGTCGATCGTGATCTTCCCCGACCTGGACAGCATCGCGGCGGCCTTTCCCAATGTGGCGGCCAACGTGATCAACGACGACCTGGCCTACCCGGCCATGCTGAGCTACTTGCCTACCGGACTGCTCGGACTGGTGGTCGCCTCCCTCATTGCGGCGCTGATGTCTACGCTCTCCACCCACCTCAACTGGGGGTCGAGCTACGTGGTGCACGACTGGTACCACCGCTTCATGGAGCCGGATGCCAGCGAAGATCGCCTGGTGCTCATCGGCCGGATCAGTACCGTGGTGCTGATGGTCCTGGCGGCGGTGCTCGCCCTGGCACTCTCCAACGCCCTCGAGGCCTTCGCCATCCTGCTCCAGATCGGGGCCGGTACGGGACTCATCTTCATTCTCCGCTGGTTCTGGTGGCGGATCAACGCCTACACCGAGGTAGCGGGCATGTTCATCTCCTTCGCCGTGGCCCTCTTCCTCCAGTTCGGCTGGAAACCGATGGGCCTCCCCGACCTTGCCGGGCACGAGCAACTCCTGCTGGGAATCGCCATCACCACCGTGGGATGGCTGACCGTCACCTTCGTGACCCGGCCGACCGATATGGAAACCTTGCGGAATTTTTACACGACCACCCGTCCGGGCGGACCGGGCTGGGATCCGGTCGTCGCCACCCTGCCTCCGGGTACCGACGCCGGGGCCGACGGTCAGCTCCCGCTGCGCATTCTCGCCATGCTGGTAGGTGCGATCACCGTCTATTCCATCCTGTTCGCCACCGGATTTTTTCTCTACAATAATTTGCCCGCGACGCTGACCGCCGGCGGAGTAGCCGTCTTTGGTACCGGCACGCTGCTGTACATCTGGAGCCGCCTTAACCGCCCCGCCCCCCTCAGGTAGGCCCGCGCCGTTTCAACCAGTCATTCGGGATGGCGTTACCTGCCTACTCAAGCCATCGCCATGACTGACATTCGCACCATCAAGCAGCTCGTCGCCCCGCTGGAACGGGAACTGACCGGCCACCGTATCTATGGACTGCTCAACGAGATCGGGGACATCCGCATCTTCATGGAGCAGCACGTGTACGCCGTCTGGGACTTCATGTCACTGCTCAAGGCCCTCCAGAATCGGCTCACCTGCATCACCCTGCCCTGGAAGCCCGCCCCCAACGCCCGTACCGCCCGCTTCATCAACGAGATCGTACTGGGCGAGGAAACGGACGTGGACCGCGACGGTGTCCCAGCCAGCCACTTCGAGCTGTACCTGGAGGCCATGGATGAAGTGCACGCCGACACCATTCCGGTCACCCGCCTGCTCGGCGAGATCCAGGACCTCGACAGCGCCCGCTACATCCTTCGGAAGGCCGATCTCGGACCGGGCGTTACCCGCTTCGTAGACTTCACCTTCGAGCTTATCGGGGAGGGCGAGGCCCACAAGATCGCCGCCGCCTTCACCTTCGGCCGGGAAAGCCTGATCCCCGAGCTTTTCATCGAGATCCTCAACCAGTCGAGGGAGGATAAGCAACGCTTTCCCCGCCTGGTCTACTACCTCGAGCGGCACATCGAAGTGGACGGCGACGAGCACGGGCCCCTGTCGGAAGCCATGGTCACCGAACTGTGCGGCGACGAGGAAGAAAAATGGCAGGAAGCCGCCGCCGTGGCCCAAGAGGCCCTGCGTCGGCGCATCGGACTGTGGGACCAGATCGCGGAATCCCTGGAGGCAGTCCGCTCGCCTGCCTAGTCCAGCGCTCCCCCCCTCATGATTTTTCCAGGTTCAGCTCTTGCCACTCCATCCTGTCCGGCACTTCCGGACGAAAGTGAGAAATGAAGAGGACCGTGTGCTGCGGACCCAACACCGCAGAGAGTAGTTGCCTGGCCCGCGAAATGCTGTCCGCGTCGAGTCCCTGAAAGGGCTCGTCGAGCAGCAGGAGCGGGGGCGCCTTGACGAGTGCCCGGCAGAAAAGTACGAGCCGCTGGGTACCCCCGGAGAGGTGAAGAAAGGAGCGGTCAGCCTCTCCGGTGAGTCCGAAATACGCCAGCAGCAGGTCCACCATCTCTTCCTGGTCTGTAGTGCGTTGGCGCGGCAGGGTAAAGGTGTCGGAGTAGCCGGTCAGAAGGACCTCCCGCGCGGAGATCCGCTCCCGGAAATAGGTATGCAACTCGGGCGAAGTAAAGCCGATCCGCCGCTTGATGTCCCAGATGCTTCCCCCCCGACCCCGTTGCGTCCCGAAGAGGAAAATAGTGTTGGCGTAGGCCAGCGGGTGGTCCGCATAGATGAGACTGAGCAGGGTGGACTTCCCCGAGCCGTTCGGGCCGGTGACCACCCACTTTTCTCCCCGCCTTACGGTCCAGTCCAGCCGGTCCAGGATCGGGCGGTCCCCGTAGTCGATGGTCACTGCCTCGAAGCGGATCAACTCCTCACTTACCGCCTCGCGGGGCACGCCGGCCCAGCTCCGGGCGATTCGCTGCAGCAGCGCTTGATTTACCCCGGGTGCAGGCGACCGCACCGGCAACCCGTCTACCCTACCCTGCCACCAGGTGCCATCCTCACTCAGGTGCAGCCGGTGGGTGATCGACGCGGGCCCTTGCGGCACGTGACCGCACAAGATGAGCGTAATCGAAAGCTGGCGGACGAGCGCGTCGAGCAAACCGTTGAGCAACTGGCGGCTTCCCGCGTCGAGACCCACGTAGGGATTATCGATAACCAGCACCCGGGGCCGGCGCAGCAGCTCCCGCGCCAGCAGCACCTTGCGGGTCTGCCCGCTGGAGAGTTTGATCTTTTCCCGGTCGAGCAGGTCGGCGATGCCGAAGGCCTCGATCAGGTCGTCCTGCTCCTCTGCCAGAAAGCCTCCCGCTTCCAGGTACTGTCGCACGGTGGGGTGGCCGGAGGCATCGAAGGCGTGGTAGCGCTGCTGGTAGTAGTGGACGCTGGTCGGATTGCGTGCCAGTCGCGAGTTGTCCATAAAGGTGACCAGGCGCAGGGCCGACCGCCGTTCTTCGTAGGAGCTATACCCCCTGAGAAACGGGAATTCCAGCGTTCCCGCCGTCACCCGTCGCTGCCCGGCGAGGGTCTCGGCGAGCAGCGTCTTGCCGGTGGCCCGTCCGCCGGTCACGATCCAGTGGTCTGCGGCGCGGATTCGAAGATCGAGCGGCTCTAGATTACCCTGAAAGATGCGGGCCTCCGTGAGCCGGATCAGGTCAGCAGTTTCCGCCATCGCCTACCGGGTTCCGTTCTCGGCGGACAGGCGCAGGTAGACCCCGTTGCTCCAGCCGAAGCCGTCCTGCACGGGGTACTCTCCCCCACCCGCTTCCAGGGTGATGTCCTCAACGTTGTACTTCTCGACCATCTTATCGACGTTCTCGTACACCCGCTCGTTGTTGTCCATCCACCGCTGTCGGATTTCGGCGGCAAGATCGTCGTGGCCGTAGTCTCGCAGCCCGGCATAGGCCATCCACTGCAGCGGGGGCCAGCCGTTGGGGGCATCCCACTGCTGCCCGGTATTCTTGAGGCTGGTACGCAGCCCGCCGGGTGCCAGAAAATGCGTCTCCAGCCGTGACGCTACGGCGTCGGCGTGGGCGGGGTTTGCTACCCCGGCAAAGAGGGGGTAGACGCCCGCCAGCGTGAGGTACCCCGTGAATTCTCCGGTGGTGAAGTTGAGGTCCTCGTACCAGTTGTTGCCGGGGCTCCACAAGTACTGCTCGATGGCGGCAAGGCGGCGTTCGGCCCGGCGCGTCCAGGCTTCCCGTTCGGGGATCTGCTGGGTATGGTCGGCGATGGTGCGTTCGAGGTAGTAAAGGAGGCTGTTCAGGTCGGGTGGGATAAGGTCGGTGGTCACGATGGTCGACAGCGTTTGCCCGTCGGCGAACCACCGGGCGCTGAAGTCCCAGCCGGATTCCGCGGCGGAGCGCAGGTGCCGGGCCACTTCACTGCTGTCGCGCCCGCTCTCCCGGATGGTCATCACGTCTTCCCGGTAGCTTTCCGCGCGGGGGCGGTCGCCGGCGTCGAAGTAGCGGTTGAGGTAGGTGCTGTCGGCCATCCAGACCACGTGATTGACGGCGCGGTGGTCCGCCCCGGTTTCCTCCTCGCCATTCATCCAGAAGGCGTGCTCGGCCTTCAGCTGGGGAAGAAATTCGGCGTACACCTCCTCCCCCTCGATTCCGGCCAGGATGTCGACCATGTAGGCGAAGAAAGGGGGCTGGGAACGGGTAAGGTAGTACGTACGGTTGCCGTTGGGGATGAAGCCCAGCTCATCGATCAGGTAAGCGAAGTTCTCCACCATGTGCCGCACCAGCGTATCCTCTCCGGCCGTGGCCAGCCCGAGCATGGTGAAGTAGCTGTCCCA
>JBGTHX010000530.1:0-28696 GCA_041746055.1 Lewinella sp.
TTCAGCTTTGCCGACCACGCTACCATCGCCGATTTCGAGAGCGTCTCCCTGCTCTTCGCCCCCAACACCGCCGGCACCGGCACCTACTACTTCGATAACCTGTCGGCCGGTAATAGCACCGTCGATCCCTGCGCCGACGTAGAGATGGATATGACCTACCTCGACGACTTCGAATGCCAGCGGAACGCCAACTTCACCACCGGCAGCGAATTCCTGACCGTAGTCGCTAACCCCGACGGAGGACCCGACTCCGGCAACACCAGCACGACGGTGGCTGCCTTCGCCGACCAGGTCGGCGGCTTCAATGCGCTGGTGATCGACTTCACCGATCCGATCGACCTGAGCACCAACAATCAACTCTCCGTCGATATCTGGGCGCCGGTGGACGGACAGATCATGTTCAAACTAGAGGGCGGCACCGGGGGCGACGTGGAAATTTTCCAGGACATTCCCGAGGTCGAGATGTGGAACACCTATACGGTAGACCTCAGCGCCTACATGGACATGGGCTACACCCGCCTGGTGATGTTCTTCGGGGCCGGTGGGGAAAACACCGTGGTCAATACCTACTACTTCGATAACCTGCGCCTCACCCGCTCGGCCTACGGCAGCAGCTGCGTGGCCACCTTCGAGTCGGCAGACTACACGCTGAGCGACTGGTCGTACTTCGCCAACGGTGACTTCGACGGCAACGCCTTCGTGATCTCCGAGAACCCCGACACCAGCGGTATCAATACCAGCCTAAACGTCGGCACCTTCGAGGAGGCCGCCAACGGAGAGACCTTTGCCGGTATGTACACCGACCTGCCCGCGCCCATCGCGCTGCCCGCCGGCAACAAGACCGCCACCATGAAAGTGTGGATGGACGTAGCCGGCACCGTACTGCTCAAGCTGGAGGGCGGCATCGACGACTCACCCAACAGCGGTGACGTAGCCGCCGAGTACACCACTCCCGGTGAGTGGCAGGAACTAACCTTCGACTACAGCGCCCTGCCCGACGGCGCTACCTACGGCCGCCTTACCCTCATCATGAACAGCACGGCCGTACCCGCCGCCGCCATGACGAGCTACTTCGACGACATCGCCGTAGGCGGGGGGGACTGTGCCAATACCACCGGACTCTTCGAGCCCGTGACCGCCACCGCCCTGCGCGTATACCCCAACCCGACGAGCAGCCAGCTGACCATCGAGAACCCCGACGGCGCTGTCCGCTTCACCCTGACCAACATGCTTGGCCAGCAGGTAAAGGAAATGCGCCTGGAAGGTGCGGGAACGCAGGTGCAGTGGAACGTCGAGAACCTCCGGGTCGGCACCTACCTGCTTACCGCCCAGGATGCCGCCGGCCGCCTCGTGGCCCGCTCGGTAGTGGTCAAGCGCTAGTAGTACTCCATTAGATCGGAACCTCCGGGGGGCATCGTCCCTCCGGAGGTTTTTAACCAATGCAAGCACCATGAAATATCTCCTACTACTATCGGTTCTGCTGATCGGCGCCTGCCGGTCGACCGAGCCGGCGGCCCGCGGAACCCCGGACGGAGCGAACGACCGCGCCTTCAGCGTGGATGAACTGCAGCGACGCACCTTCAACTACTTCTGGGAGACCGCCCTGGAAAACAACTACCAGATCCCCGACCGCTGGCCGACCGACCGCTTCAGCAGCATCGCCGCCACCGGCTTCGGCCTCACGGCCTACCTCGTGGGCGTGGAACGGGGCTACGTGACCCGCGCCGAAGCGGCCGAACGCACCCGGCTTACGCTGGAAAAATTATGGTCGCTCCCGCAGGGGGAGGCCGAAAGCGGGGTAGCGGGCTACAAAGGCCTGTTCTACCACTTCTTGAACAACGACGACGCCCTGCGCTACCGCGACGTGGAGCTGTCGACGATCGACACGGGCCTGCTGATGGCGGGCATCCTCTCGAGCATGAGCTACTTCGACGGCAACGCGCCGGACGAGCGCCGCATCCGCGAACTGGCCGACCAACTGTACCGCAGGGTGGAGTGGGACTGGACCCTCAACGATAAGGGGCGCATGAGTATGGGGTACCACCCCGGCCGGGGTTTTATCCCGGCGGAATGGAACGGTTACAACGAAGCCATGATCCTGGTGGTACTGGGCCTCGGCTCACCAACACACCCGCTACCCGATAACGCCTGGGAGCGCTGGACGGAGGGCTACGAATGGGCGGGCTTCCAGGGCTTCGACCACCTCAATTTCTCCCCGCTCTTCGGCCACCAGTACAGCCAGATGTATATCGACTTCCGCGGCATCCAGGACGCCTACATGCGGGAGCACGACAGCGACTACTTCGAGAACAGCCGGAAGGCTACCCTCAGCAACCGCGCCTACTGCATGGAGAATCCCGGTGGATTCGCGGGTTACGGCCCCGACCAGTGGGGATTAACGGCCTGTGACGGTCCGGGCGACCTGGACACCACCCTGCAGGCTAAGCCCGTGAAATTCTTTTCCTACCGCGCCCGGGGTGCCTCCGCCGACCACATCATCGACGACGGCACCATCGCGCCCACCGCCGCCGGGGGCTCCGTGCCCTTCGCGCCGGAGGAGTGCCTCGCCGCGCTGGAGCACATGTGGACGACGCAGTACGACAGTCTGATCGGCCCGTACGGCTTCAAGGACGCCTTCAATCCCACCTACACCTTCGGCCCGGGGAATGCGGGCGGCTGGTACGACGTGGACTACCTCGGCATCGACCAGGGGCCCATTCTGATCCAGCTCGAGAACCATCGCTCCGAACTGGTCTGGAACCTGATGAAGAAGAACCCCTACATCCGTAAGGGCCTGGAACGCGCCGGCTTTACCGGCGGCTGGCTGGCGGATTAGTAGGAGGTGCACATAGGATTTGCCGCACATCCTATGTGCGGCAAATGACTGATAACTAGATTATTATGAACCTACCATTACTTGTTTTCCTTTGCCTACTCTCCGGAGCCCTCACTGCCCAAGGGGTACCCGACTGGTACCACGCGGCGCACGAGCGGAGCATCGACAGCCTGCTGGACCTGATGACGCTGGAAGAGAAGGTGGGGCAGATGACGCTGTTCACCAGCGACCTGACCGTGACCGGTCCGACCATCCGGGAGGGGTACCAGGATGATATACGCACCGGACGGCTGGGGGCCATCTTCAACGCCCACACCGCCGGGTACAACCGGAACCTGCAGCGGATGGCGGTGGAAGAGACCCGCCTGGGCATCCCGCTGCTTTTCGGCTATGATGTGATCCACGGGTACCGGACCATCTTCCCCATCCCGCTGGGGGAGACGGCCAGCTTTAATCCGGAGGCCGCCGAGGAATCGGCCCGCATCGCCGGGCGTGAATCGGCCGCCGCGGGACTGCACTGGACCTATGCGCCGATGGTCGACGTGGCCCGTGACCCCCGCTGGGGCCGCGTGATGGAGGGCTCCGGCGAGGACGTTTACCTGGGCAAGGTGATGGCTGCCGCCCGGGTGCGGGGCTTCCAGGGGGACGACCTGAGTGATCCGTTCACCATCCTGGCCTGCGCCAAGCACTTCGCGGCCTACGGGGCCGCCCAGGCGGGGCGCGACTACAACACCGTCGACATTTCGGAGCGGGTACTACGGGAGACCTACCTGCCCCCCTTCGAGGCGGCCCTCGACGCTGGCGTGGCCACCTTCATGACCAGCTTCAATGAGGTGGATGGCGTGCCCGCCAGCGGCAACCACCACTTACTGACCGAAATTCTGCGCGATGACTGGGGCTTCATGGGCTTCGTGGTCACCGATTATACAAGCATCAATGAGATGATCCCCCACGGGGTGGCGGCCGATTCGGCTCAGGCCGGATTGCTGGCCGTCGAGGCCGGGGTGGACATGGACATGCAGGGGGCCATTTTCTACGAGAAACTCGCCGGGCAGGTGCGCTCGGGGGAGGTGCCGATGAGCCGGGTGAACGACGCGGTCCGCCGCATCCTGCGCATGAAGTATGCCCTGGGGCTCTTCGACGACCCCTACCGCTACTCGGATACCCTGCGGGAAAGCCAGCATATCCTGACCGACGCCAACCGGGAAGCGGCACGTCGCATCGCCCGGCAGAGCCTGGTGCTGCTGAAGAATACGGGTGCCTCGCTCCCCCTGTCCAAAGACCTGGGTCGTATCCTCGTCACCGGACCCCTGGCGGACAGCCAGGAGGATATGCTCGGTGCCTGGCATGGCGACGGGCGGGCGGAAGACTGCATCACCTTGCTTACCGGGATGCGGGAAGCCGTCGGCACCGAATCCGAAATCACCTATGTATCCGATATGGCCGAGGCAATCGCTTCGGCCGGTAACGCCGATGTGATCGTGGTAGCCGCCGGCGAAGACTGGGAGATGAGCGGCGAGGCCGCCAGCCGCGCCGATATCACCCTGCCCGGCGACCAGGAAGAGATGATTCGTCAGTTGTCGGCCACCGGCACGCCCGTGGTGGTCGTGCTCTTCAACGGCCGGCCCCTCGCCCTCACCGGGGTCGACTCATCGGCCGTCGCCATCCTGGAAGCCTGGTTCCCGGGTACCGAGGCAGGCCACGCCATCGCCGACGTGCTGTTCGGCGACTATAACCCCGCCGGCCACCTGCCAATGACGTTCCCGCGCTCGGTGGGGCAGGTGCCGATCTACTACAATAATAAGAATACCGGGCGTCCCATCGACCCGAACAATAAATACACCAGCAAATACCTGGACGAGAGCAACGATCCGCTCTATCCCTTCGGCTACGGCCTGAGCTATACCACCTTTGAGTACGGCACGCCCCGGCTGGCCAGCGCCACCGTGAGCCGCAATGACACGGTAACGGTGACGGTGGACGTGACAAATTCCGGCGACCGTGACGGTGCCACCGTGGTGCAACTCTACGTGCAGGACGTGGTCGGTTCCGTGACCCGCCCCGTGCGGGAGCTGAAAGCCTTCGAGCGCGTGGAACTGGCCGCGGGCGAAAGCCGCACGGTAACCTTTACCCTGACCAGCGACGACCTGTCCTTCTACCGGCAGGATATGACCTACGGCACCGAAGCCGGCGAATACCGGCTCTACGTGGGGGAAGACTCCCGCGCCGCAACCTCCTTAACCCTGACCCTGGAATAACTACTGATTATGAAATCATTTCTCTTTTCCCTCCTGGCCCTGCTACTTTCTGCTCCGGCGGTGGCACAGGTAAACGTAAACGGCACCGTCACCGACGGTACCGAAGCGCTCATCGGGGTGAGCGTACAGGTACCCGGCACCACCAGCGGCACCATTACCGACATCGACGGCCGCTACGAGCTCACCGTGCCCGCGGGGAGTGACAGCCTCTCCTTCTCCTACATCGGTTTCACGACCCAGCGCGTGGCGGTAGGCGGGCGGACCACCATCGACGTCACCCTCGGCGAAGCCAGCGAGGTACTGCAGGAAGTGGTGGTCATCGGCTACGGCATCCAGCAGAAAGACGACCTGACCGGCGCCGTGGGCGTAGTGGAGTCCGATCAGCTGACCGATATCCCCACGCAGTCGCTGGGCCAGTCCCTGCAGGGTAAGGTGTCGGGCATGCATATAATCCCCGGATCCGGCGCGCCGGGTGCCGACGCCATTTTCCGTATCCGCGGCATCGGTACGCTAAATAATGCGGACCCGCTCTTCGTGGTCGACGGAATGATCCTCAACGATATCTCCTTCCTCAATCCACAGGACGTGCAGAGCGTCTCGGTGCTGAAGGACGCATCGGCCACGGCCATTTACGGCGCCCGAGGTGCCAACGGCGTAATTATCATCACCACCAAGCAGGGCACCGGCGACGGTAGCATTACCGTCAACTTGTACGCCGGCACCCAGGAAGTGGTGCGGCAGATCGACGTGCTCAACGCCACCCAGTACGCGACCCTCATCAACGAGGCGGACGTGAACGAGGGCCGGCAGCCCCGCTTCGCCAATCCCGAACAGTACGGCACGGGGACCAACTGGCAGGACGTCATCTTCCGGAAGGCACCGATCTACAACGCCCAGGTAGCCTTCAATGGCGGCGGCGACCGCTCGACCTTCAACATCTCGGCCAACTACTACCGCCAGGAGGGTACCATCGAGGGATCCAACTACGACCGCTTCACGGCCCGCCTCAACAACACCCGGCAGGTGAAGGACTGGCTCACGGTAGCCGGTAACCTCAACCTGGGCTTCAACACCTCCGACAACATCAGCACCGGCAGCATCCTGACCACCGCCTACCGCGCCGACCCCATCTCGGTGCCCCGCGACTCCGCCGGTAACTTCGGTGACGCCTCGGCCATCGGTAACACGGGCAACCCCCTGGCCTCGATCTACTATACGAACGACTACAGCCAGACCTACCGGGCCGTGGGCAACACCTACGCCGACGTTCGCTTCCTCCAGCACTTCACGTTCCGGACCAACTTCGGCCTGGACTTCGTCTACGACCGCAACCGCAACTTCGTCCCGGAATTCTACGTGAGCGCCAGCCAGCAGAACCAGCAGAGTAACATCAGCGCCCGCAATGCCTACCGCCGCAACTGGCTGTGGGAGAACACCCTGAACTACGCCAATGACTTTGGTATCCACCACCTGGACGGGGTGGTCGGGGTGACCTATCAGGATAACTTCGGCGAAGAGATCGGGGGATCCCGACAGCGGGTGATCGGCAGCGATCCCAGCTTCTACTACCTGAACTCGGGTGACCTGACGACCGCCACCAATTACAACGGCGTCAGCGGCGGCGACTGGGGACTGGTCAGCTACCTGGGCCGCGTCAACTATACCTACGACAGTCGTTACCTGGTCACGGTGTCCGGGCGCGTTGACGGGTCCAGCCGCTTCGGATCCAACAACCAATACGGCTTATTCCCCTCCGTGGGACTAGGCTGGAACATCAGCAACGAAAACTTCTGGAACGGGGACGGTCCGGTAAGCCGCCTCAAACTGCGGGCCAGCTGGGGAAAGACCGGTAACGACCGGATCGGCGATTACCAGTACGTACCCCGGGTCATCAGCGGCCTGGGTGCCGTGTTCGGAAATGACCCCATTTTGCTGCCGGGTGCCACCGTCACCAGCCTGGCAAACCCCGACCTGCGCTGGGAGGAAACCGCCCAGACCGATATCGGTATGGAAGTCGGACTGTTCAACAACCAGTTCCTGTTCGAGGTGGACCTTTACCGGAAACTCACCAGCGGCATCCTCTTCCAGGCGCCTATCCCGGAATACATCGGTGCCAACCCGGCCGTCCGTAACGTCGCCGAGGTACTCAACCGCGGTATGGACCTTTCCGCTAGCTGGCGAGCCGGTACCGGCGTCTTCCGCTACAGCATGGGGGCCAACGCCAGTTTCGTGCACAACGAAGTACTGAGCCTGGACGGCAATACCCAGAATTTCTTCGGCGGGGGACTCGGCGTCGGCGGCCAGCTCGGTACCAACTCCCGTCCCGGTACCGCGGCCGGCTCCTATTACGGTTATGAGGCCATAGGGGTATTCCAAAACCAGGAGCAACTCGGCCAGTACGCCCAGCTGGGCAACCAGCAGTTGGGAGACATTATCTTCCAGGACCAGAACGGTGACGGCGTCATCAATGCCGCCAGCGACCGGGTAGTACTGGGTTCCTCCATTCCGGACATGATCCTGGGCGTGAACGGATCCTTCTCCTACTCGGGGCTGGAACTGAGCTTTGACGTGACCGGGCAGTTCGGCAACGAGGTGATCAATGCCAAGCAGATGGCCCGCTTCGGCGCCTACAATTACGAGACCCGCTGGCTGGACCGCTGGACGGGCGAGGGTACCAGCAACACCATCCCCCGGGTGACTATTGCCGGACAAAACTTCGAAACCCTGTCCTCCCTTTACGTAGAGGACGGTTCCTACTTACGCCTGCGTAACGTTACCCTCGGCTATCGCTTCGCCTCCGACCTGACCGACCGCCTGCGGATGCAGTCGCTACGCGTTTACGTCAACGGCACCAACCTGGTCACCTCCCAGAAGTACAGCGGCTATAACCCGGAGATCTATAACGGGTCGGTCTTCGACAACGGCATCGACCGTGGCGACATCTATCCCATCGCCCGCACCATCACCGCCGGTATCGACATCACCTTTTAAGCACCCTCAATCATGCCAACCATGAAATCCCTCTATAAAATCCTCGGCCTGGCGCTGGTACTGGGCGCTACGGCCTGTACCGACGTGCTGGACCGCACCCCCCAGGGCGAATACACCCTGGAGAACTTCTTCCAGAACGAAGACCAGTCCATCCAGGCGGTCAACGCGGTCTACAATCAGTTGCGGCAGTGGGAGACCCACGTCTTCAGCTACATCGGTATGACCGACATCGTGAGCGATGACTCCGACAAGGGCAGCTTCACCTCCGACGGCTTCTTTCTCCAGGAGATCGACCAGTTTACCTTCACCGCTACCAACGTAGCCCCCTCGAGCGTCTGGTCGGGTTACTTTACCGGCGTATTCCGGGCTAATCTGGCCATCGAGAACCTGCCCGAGGTCCCCGAGATCAGCGAAGACATGCGCTCCCGCCTCATCGGCGAGGCCAGTTTCCTTCGCGCTTACTACTACTTCAACCTGGTGCGGTGGTTTGGCGGGGTGCCCCTGATCCTCGATCCTTTCCCGACCGACTTTCAGATCGCCCGGTCATCCGCCGAGGAGGTCTATGCCCAGATCGAATCGGACCTCCGCACGGCCATCAGCAACCTACCGCCCAGCTACGGCGGCGCCGATGTAGGACGCGCTACCAGTGGAGCCGCCAAATCCATGCTGGCCAAAGTGGCCCTCACCCGCGGCGACTGGCAGCAGGCGGCCGACCTGTCGCTGGAGGTGATCAACAGCGGCACTTACGCGCTGTACCCCTCCTTTAGTGGACTTTTCACCCAGGCCGGTGAGAACAGCAGCGAGAGCATCTTCGAGGTGCAGGCCGCGGCGTTCGAAATCGGCGGTGGCGGCTCCCAGTACAACGAGGTGCAGGGAGTACGCGGTACGCCGAACTTGGGTTGGGGCTTCAACCGGCCGAGCGATGACCTGGTGTCTTCCTTCGAATCCGGCGATCCCCGCCGCGACGCCACCATCCTGTACGTGGGTGAAATACTCCCCGACGGCTCCGGCATCGTGGAGGGGGATCCCAATATCGAGGGCGAGCGCTTCAATCAGAAAGCCTACGTAACCGACCATCCCGGCGGCAACGGTAACGGACCCGGAAACATCCGGGTGCTGCGCTACGCCGACCTGCTGCTCATCGCGGCTGAATCCCTGAACGAACTGAACCGCCCGGAGGAGGCCCTGACCTACCTCAATTTGGTCCGCGCCCGGGCCCGCGGCACCAACGCCAACGTGCTGCCCGACGTCACCACGACCGAGCAGGACGCACTGCGCCAGGCGATCTGGCGCGAGCGGCGCTCCGAGCTGGCCCTCGAGCAGCAACGCTGGTTCGACCTGGTGCGCACCAACCGTTCCTTTGAAGTGATGAAGCCCCTGCGGCCCAACTTTACGCAGGGCAAGAACGAGCTCTTCCCGATCCCCCAGACGGAGATCGATCTCAGCGAAGGAGCGCTCGTCCAGAACCCCGGCTACAACTAGTACGGGGGAAAGACTCTTCCGACACGGGAGCGACGGTCCACGGACCGCGCTCCCGTTTTCTATGTGCAGCAGACCGCTTACCTTGTCTCCATGCAACGTCGATCCCTACCCATCCTCCTCCTGGCCACCTCCCTGCTGGCCTGCTCCGCCGGCCTCGGCGCCCAGCAATTCCGAGCCCTGCTCATCACCGAAACCGCCGGCTGGACCCACCCCTCCATTGTGTCCGGCATCCCCGCCCGAGAAGCCCTGGCCAAACGACACGAATTCCAGCTCGACCGGCAGCAAACCGCCATTCCTGTCACGGACAAGGGGCTGGAGCGCTACGATGTCATCATCATGCTCAGCACTACGGGGGATGTCTTCAACGACGAGGAGCAGGCCGCGGTCGAGCGCTTCATCCAGTCCGGCAAGGGCTGGGTGGGCATCCACGCCGCCTCCGACACCGAATACGACTGGGAGTGGTACACCCGCCTGGTCGGCCATATGTTCAACGTTCACCCCCGCAACCAGACCGCGGTGCTGGAGGTGCTGGACGGCTCCTTCCCCGGCCTCGAGCGCTGGCCCGAGCGGATGCTGTGGACCGATGAGTGGTACGACTTTCAGCCCGCCACCGTCGATGGCCTGAACTACATCCTCGCGGTCGATGAAAGCACCTATGATCCGAAAGCGGACTGGGGCGCCAAGAAGACCGAAGGCATGGGCGACATGCACCCCATTTCCTGGTACCACGAATTCGACGGCGGTCGCGCCTTCTACACCGCCCTGGGCCACATCGATGATACCTACAAGGACGACTTTTTTCTCCAGCACCTTTACGGCGGCATCTACTGGGCCGCTACGGGGCACGGTATGAGCTCCAAGAAGTAGATCCGGTTCAGGCACTCCACCCCCGGTAGGCCTGGAGGCCCGCCACCTGCACCAGGTACACCGCCGATATGCCGGAGGCGATTTAGTTAACGCACTACGAGCAAATCCACCTTCGGGCCTACTGGACCGGAATACCGCTCACACTGGATAAGCTGCTCTAGCGGTCCAGCTGCTCGACCATCGGCTCGATGGCCGCTTCCCAGATGTCATAGCCATCGGCGGTCATGTGGAGGTTGTCGGCCAGAAAGATGTCGTCGCGTACCGTACCGTTGGGTTGCAGGGCAGGGTTCCAGACGTCTACGAAGTAGGTATTGTCTTGCTTATCCGCCAGCTTCTCAAGCAGTTCGTTGGCCTTCTCGTATTCCTCGTGGAGGTTCCAGCGGCTCACGCTGGGCTTGGGGGAGATGAAGACCACCGGCACGTCCTTACCCAGATTTCTCGCGATCATCTTACGGAGCTTCCGGGCCGATCTCAGGACATCGCGGGCCGAATCGCCCCCGCTGATATCGTTGTCGCCCTCGTAAACGAAGACCGCCTTCGGGTGGTAGGCATAGATGAGGCGGTCGGCGTAATAGATTAGATCGTGGAAATTGCTGCCCCCGAACCCACGATTGAGAACGCGATGCCCCTCGAGATCTTCTTGGAGGCTTTTCCACATCCGCACGGAGGAGCTGCCCACGAACAGGATGACATTGGGATCCACGGGTTCGATTTTATCGGCTGCCTCGAATTGGCTCACCTCGCCTTCCAGGCGTTCAGGCCCGGCGTCCTGCTGGGCACTTAGCGGAGCGAACAGCAGAAAGGCCGGCAGGAGCAGGAATAGGACAGTTGCATTCATGTCAGAAATATAGGGCCGCGGCTGCAATCGGTAGATCGGCGCAAAAAAAATCCCTCCCCGGGAAGTCGGGGAGGGATTGGCGTATGGGTTCAGGTGTAATTAGTCGGTCAGCACGCCGCCGCCGCCATTGGCGAGGGCCGTGACTTTCTTTTGGAGCTCGGCGACCTGCTTCTGCAGGTTCTCGATGTTCTGCTGCATGGCATCGTTGAGGGCCTTTTGGGTGTCGATCATCGACTGGAGGCGGGCCTCCGCCTCATTGATGATGGGGTTGAGGTCTACACTGCCTCCGCGGCTCAGCATGAGTTTGCGGGCGTTTTCGTCGTAGGTCAGTTGCTGGAGTTCGTTGGTCGGATCGCCATCCGCCTCGCGGGGGATGAGCGCGTCGATCACGATCTGCCCCTTTCCGCTGGGCCGGCTGATAAGAATATTCTGGCCGCTTACGAACTGGAAGTTGGCATTGTTACGGGAGAGCAAAACGCGGGGGTTTACGGTTCCCTCGAAGCGGAATTCCTGAATCTCGTTCTTGGGGTCGGCGTCGGCATCCGCCGATCCGCTACCGCCGCTGGGCAGGGTCACGGAGCCTCCGTTGCCGCTCAGCGAAAGGGTGTTGCCGGAGAGGGACAACTTCTGGAGTTCATTGCGGGAATCGCCGTCTCCGTCGTTAGCGACGTCGATGGTGATATCGCCATTGGAACGGGAAATGGTGGTATTGCGGCCGCCGATGAGGCGGAAGTTGGCATTGTTGCGGGAGAGCAGTACCCGGGGGTTGTTGCTGCCTTCGAAGTTGAACTTCTGCAGTTCGTTCATCGGGTCGGAGTCCGCGTCGCTGCCGCCGGAGCTGAGGCCGCCGCTGGGTAGGGTCACGGAGCCACCGTTGCGGCTGAGGGTAAGGGTATTGCCGGACAGCGTAAGGCGCTGGATCTCGTTGGTTTCGTCTTCGGCGGGTACCATAGGCGCCAGGGCATCGGCGAGGTCACGTAGGCTGACTTTTCCTCCGCTTCGGCTCAGGGTGAGGGCATCGGAGGTGAGTCCCAATTGCTGGATCTCGTTGCGGCTGTCGCTGTCGAGGCTTTCCGGCAGGTCTACGTCGAAGTAAATATCCCCCAGGTTATTGGGCCGGGTGATTTTCACGTTCTTGCCGCCGAAGAGCCGGAAGTTGGCGTCGTTCTCGGAGAGGAGTACGCGGGGGTTGACGGAACCCTCGAAGTTGAATTTCTGGATCTCGTTGGATGGATCGGCGTCGGCATCCCCGGCGGTAACCAGGGGGCCAAGGGCTTCGGCGAGGTCACGCATGGTTACGCGGCCTCCGTTCTGGCTGAGGGAGAGCGTACCCGAGGTGAGGCTCAATTGCTGCAGCTCGTTTGCGGGATCGACGTCCAGGTTCTCCGGCAGGTCTACGTCGAAGTAGATGTCACCCAGGTGGCTGGGACGGGTAATACTGACGTTCTTGCCGCCGAAGAGCCGGAAGTTGGCGTCGTTCTCGGAAAGCAGCACGCGGGGGTTGACGTGCCCTTCGAAGTTGAATTTTTGGATCTCGTTTGTCGGGTCGGCGTCCAGTTCTTCGGGTAACTCTACGTCAAAGTAGATGTCGCCCAGTCCCGGCGTACGCGTGATCGCAATATTCTTGCCGCCGAAGAGCCGGAAGTTGGCGTCGTTCTCGGAAAGCAGTACGCGGGGGTTGACGTGCCCTTCGAAGTTAAATTTCTGGATCTCGTTCATCGCATCTCCGTCATTGTCCTCGGGCAGGGTGACGGTGCTGCCGCCGGTAATGGTAAGCTCGCGGCCGGTGAGGCTGATGTCCTGAATCTCGTTCGTAGGATCGGCATCCGCATCGGCGTAGTCGGAGGCTGAAGGCAGGGTGATACTACCGCCGTTCCGGTTGAGGGTCAGTACGTTGCCTTCGATCGATATCTGCTGGATCTCGTTCGTGACATCGCCGTCGTTTTCCTCGGGCAGGGTGATGGTGCTGCCCCCGGTGATGGTGAGTTCGCGACCGGCGAGGCTGATGTCCTGGATCTCGTTGGTGGGGTCGGCGTCGGCGTCATTCACGTCCACCAGTTCCTGTACGTTCACCTCGCCGCCCTCGTGGCTCAGGCGGAGGGTGCCGTTTTCAGCGGTGAGTTGCTGGATCTCGTTCGTGACATCGCCGTCGGTTTCCCCGGGCAGGGTAATGGTGCTGCCTCCGGTAATGGTGAGCTCGCGGCCGGTGAGGCTGATGTCCTGGATCTCGTTGGTGGGATCGGCATCCGCGTCGGCGTAGTCGGAGGTCGAAGGCAGGGTGATGCTACCGCCGTTCTGGGTAAGGGTAAGGATATTTCCCTGGAGGCTGATCTGCTGGAGCTCGTTGGTGGCGTCGGCATCGGCGTCATTGACGTCCACCAGTTCCTGCACGTTCACCTCGCCGCCCTCGTGGCTCAGGCGGAGGGTGCCGTTTTCGGCGGTGAGTTGCTGGATCTCGTTGCCGGCATCGCCGTCGTTATCCTCCGGAAGCACGATAGTGCTGCCCCCGGTGATGGTGAGCTCACGGCCGGTAAGGCTGATGTCCTGGATCTCGTTGGTGGGATCGGCGTCGGCGTCGTTGACGTCGACCAGTTCCTGCACGTTCACTTCGCCGCCCTCGTGACTCAGGCGGAGGGTACCGTTTTCGGCGGTGAGTTGCTGGATCTCATTCGTAACGTCACCGTCCAATTCCCCGGGCAGGGAAATAGTGCTGCCGCCGGTGATGGTAAGCTCGCGGCCGGTGAGGCTGATGTCCTGGATCTCGTTGGTGGGATCGGCGTCCGCGTCGGCGTAGTCGGAAGCGGAGGGCAGAGTGATGCTACCGCCGTTCTGGGTAAGGGTCAGGATATTTCCCTGGAGGCTGATTTGTTGCAGCTCATTGGTGGCGTCACCGTCATGATCATCAGGCAGGGTAATGGTGCTGCCGCCGGTGATGGTGAGTTCACGACCGGCGAGGCTGATGTCCTGGATCTCGTTGGTTGCATCTCCGTCATTGTCCTCGGGCAGGGTAATGGTGCTACCGCCCGTGATGGTGAGCTCGCGGCCGGTGAGACTGATGTCCTGGATCTCGTTGGTGGGGTCGGCATCGGCGTCGGCGTAGTCGGAGGCCGAAGGCAGGGTGACGCTACCGCCGTTCTGGGTAAGGGTCAGGATATTTCCCTGGAGAGAGATCTGCTGCAGTTCGTTTGCAGGATCCGCGTCCAGTTCCTCGGGCAGGGTGACGGTGCTGCCGCCCGTGATGGCGAGCTCGCGACCGGTGAGGCTGATGTCCTGGATCTCGTTGGTGGGGTCGGCATCGGCGTCATTGACGTCGACCAGTTCCTGTACGTTGACCTCGCCGCCCTCGTGGCTCAGGCGCAGAACGCTTCCTTCGGTGGAGATCTGCTGGATCTCGTTGGCCGCATCTCCGTCGTTGTCCTCGGGCAGGGTAACGGTACTGCCGCCGGTGATGGTGAGCTCGCGGCCGGTGAGGCTGATATCCTGGATTTCGTTTGTCGGGTCAGCGTCCGCGTCGGCGTAGTCGGAAGCCGAAGGCAGGGTAACGGTGCCGCCATTCTGGGTAAGGGTCAGGATGTTTCCCTGGAGGGAGATCTGCTGCAATTCGTTGGTGGCGTCGGCGTCGGCGTCATTGACGTCGACCAGCTCCTGTACGTTGACCTCGCCGCCTTCGTGGCTCAGGCGCAGGATACTTCCCTCGGTGGAGATCTGCTGAATTTCGTTGGTGACGTCGCCGTCAACTTCTTCGGGTAGGATGACGGTGCTTCCGCCGGTGATGGCGAGCTCCCGTCCGGTGAGGCTGATGTCCTGGATCTCGTTGGTGGGGTCGGCATCCGCGTCGGCGGAGTCGGAAGCGGAGGGAAGGGTCACGCTTCCTCCGTTCTGGTTCAGCGTGAGTACGTTGCCCTCCAGGCTGATTTGCTGCAGCTCGTTCGCCGGGTCAGCATCGGCGTCCCGAATGTCAACGCTTCCGCCCCCGAGGCTGAGGGTCAGCAGATCGTCGGTCCGGGTAATTTGCTGGATCTCGTCGGTCGGGTCTCCGGCTGCACCGGCCGAGGAAAGGCTGGAGAGATCCACGGTGTTCCCGTCCGAGATCGTCAGGGTTTTGGTGGCGGGATCGTAAACTAGTTGCTGCAGTTCGTCGGTGGGGTTCCCGCCCGAGCCCGAACCGGCTTCGTTGGCGTACAGGGCGTAGGGCACGGAGAGCAGTTGGGTGGCACCGAGACCTACGTAATTGGCTCCGCCGTCGGGGTCCATGTCGATTTGCAGGAAGTAGCTGTCGGAGCCCCAGTCGATGGTCTCCATGTTTCCCTCGAGCACCAGTCCGGTGCCGATGGCCAGATCGAAGATGCCGATCTCGGAAGTGGTTACTACGTGGCGCTCGCTGTAGCTGATGTCTCCTACGGCGTCGCCCTGGAGAAGGCTTACGCGGACCGCCACTTCGCGGCCGGCGATGGGCTGGTCCTGGGCGTCGCGGGCCATGGCCTGAAATTTGAAGGCGGTGGGAGCCTGGGCCCGGGCCGCGAAGCTGATGCCCAGGGTGAAAGCCAGTACCGCGGCCGAACGCAGCAGGCACTTGGGGATATAGGTGTTAGACATAATAGTATGGTAGATATGTGCAAAAAAAAGCGGGGTCGTCGGGGTTTAGCGACGGATGATTCGAATGGTGTGCAGCGCCCTTCCTTCACGACGGATGGTGAGCAGGTAGGTGCCGGAGGGATAGGCAGCCAGGGAGAGTTCCGCCGGTCCGTCGCCAAGCGGCCGGTCGATTAGGCGGCGGCCGAGCAGGCTGTTCACCTCGACCCGGTCACCCGTCAGCCAGTCGCCGGTAACCGTCAGGCGGTCGGCGGTAGGATTGGGGAAGGCGGCCACCTGCAGGTCGATCTCCTCGGCCTGCCAGGCAGAAGCGCGCAGCAGGGGAGAGAGGGATTGGTGGAATCCCTGGGTCAGGGTCATACGATCGGAGTGGCGGTCCACGGCCAGCTCGCCCACCGTCAGGTGAAGGCTGACCGTACCGGATGCGGAAAGCAGGGCACCGGCCGATCCCACGACCGAGTGGTCGAGCCGCTGCGCAGAGAGTTGCAGGGCGAGGAAGCAGGTGAAAATCAGGGTAGAAAGGCGCATGTAGTTAGAGGTTTGAGGGTTTAGCGCATGAGCGTGATCGTGCCGTCGACTGACGTCTCGGTGCCGTCTTCGAGGTGAAGGGTGGCGGCGTACCGGTAGGGGCCGGCTTCGGCGAGTCGGCCGTCGTAGCGGCCGTCCCATACCAGTCGTTGGTGGTCCGGCTCGAGGGCACGCGTCTGCCGGAAGCAGATCCGGCCCTCCCGGTCGGTGATGTGCAAATCACCGATCGCTTCCACCCGACTGCCGGGGAAAAGCTGCCATTGGTCGTTGTGGCCGTCCCCGTTCGGACTGAAGGCTCCGGGCACGAATACGGGGTAGTCCTTCGCTACGGCGAGGGAGAAGGTGTCACGGACCACGCAGCCGGCCGGAGTGACCGCCTCGGCGATGTAATCGGCGTCCCGCGTGGCGGTGACCGTAGGCACGAGACAGTCCTCGCAATCGAGGCCGGGCGCGGCGAGCCAGCTGATCTGCCGGGGCGTGAAGTTGGGGTTCACCGGCAGGGGCAGTGGCTGATCGAGGGACGCCTGGCCGTCGCGGCTGGCGGGGTCAAAGAGGTAAAGCGGGGAAGCGGGGGGGACCTCCACCTCCCGCTGTACGGTGCAGCCCTCGGGATTCTGTACGCGCAGGGTGTACGTACCGGAGGCCAGGGAGTCAAAGTGTCCCAGCTGCTGGTAGCCGGAGCCCACGTCGAACAGCAGCGGCCCCGCCCCGCGGGCGAGTACCGACAGTCCGCCGCTGCGTCCGCCGGGACAGAGGGGGCGTACCGCGTCGGTAGCGACGATCGACAGGTTGGAGGGCGTAAGTGTATGACTCAGTTCCTTCCGGCAGCCACCCGGCTCAGTGACGGTCACCCGGTAGGTGCCGGGGCGGTCCACCGTGAGGCCGCGGTCGGTAGTTCCGTTTTCCCAGTAGTATCCGGCGAAGTCTCCGCTGACGAGCAGCAGGGCGTCTTCGCCCTGGCAAAGCGTGACCGGGCCGTCGACGTAGCTGTCGTCGGAAGAAAAGGCTACGCGGATATCGAAGTGCTGGATGAGGTCTTCACCGGTATCGGTAGCGACGCGTTCCGTGAGGAAGGTGTCGGCGAAGTAGGTACGGCCGTTGAATTCGCCCCCGTAGCACAGGTGTACCAGGGTTCGTTCGACCGTTTCCACGGTATCGGGGTCTACGGCGTCGAGGCAGTCGCCGGACGTGCAGTCGGGCGGGGTAATGGGAGGAGAAGCCATGGAGGGGTGGGAATACAGCATGCTAATAAGCAGGCTGCTCCGGAGGAGAGCGCGGTACATCAAGGACAGCGGAAAGGTTTACGTATGAGAGAGAGACGAACAAAAATCAAACACAACACGGTGAGCCAATAGACTCGACTTCCCTAACGAACAAACCGTGCAAATACTTGTGCGTTATACCGAATTCATACGGATAAAATTTGGAGCAGCGCCCCTTTCCCGCTATTTCCGCAACCGGGGCCGCTCCGTGCAACCCTGCTCCCGCGGCGGGCGTTCCGTGCCCAACCATCCGATCCGCCTTGCTCGCCAAACGCATCATCCCCTGCCTCGACATTAAGGACGGCCGTACCGTCAAGGGCGTTAATTTCGTGAACCTGCGCGACGCCGGCGATCCCGTAGAGCTGGGCGCCAAGTACAGCCTGGCCGGAGCCGATGAACTCGTCTTTCTCGACATCACCGCCACCCACGAACGCCGCAAGACGCTGGCCGACCTGGCCCGCGACATCGCCCGCCACCTCAATATTCCCTTTACCATCGGGGGCGGCATCAAGTCGCTGACGGACGTGGACGTACTCCTCGACGCCGGGGCCGATAAGGTCAGCATCAACTCCGCCGCCGTGCGCCGGCCTGAACTCATCGATGAGTTGGCCTACGCCTTCGGCAACCAGTTTGTGGTAGTGGCCGTGGACGCCAAAAACGTGGACGGAGAGTGGTACGTCCACCTCAATGGCGGCCGCATCAAGACCGAGCACAAGCTCTTCGATTGGGTCGGCGAGGCACAGGAACGCGGCGCGGGAGAGATCCTCTTTACGAGCATGGACCACGACGGCACCAAGCAGGGTTTTGCCAACGAGGCCCTGGCCCGGATGAGCGAGCAGCTCAGCATCCCCATCATCGCCAGCGGCGGGGCGGGCAACAAGGAGCACTTCGCGGAGGTATTCACGGAAGGGAAGGCCGACGCCGGACTGGCCGCCAGCATTTTCCACTTCGGAGAGGTGGAGATCGCGGATCTCAAGGCCTATCTGGCCGGGCAGGGCGTACCCGTGCGGCCGGTCTGATTACAGGAGATTAGCCGCGCCGGTGAAGAGCATAGATGCTGCCCCCAGCGCGACAAAGCCCAGGTAGACGATAGAGATGATCCCGTAGATCTTGAACAACCGGGCCAGGGAAGACAGCGAGGTGGTCATCGAATCGGCCCGTCCCTGGTCGACGGCGGCCACGGCGTCCGCACCGAATTTGTACAGCAGGTAGGACAGGTAAAAAAACAGCAGCAGCACCAGCGCGTAGAAGCCGAGCACCATGGTCATGGCCACGCCGCCGCCCGTCACGTCTCCGATTCCCGACAACGCCAGGAAGGTTCCTCCGAAAAACACGATAAAGAGGAGCAAAAGGCCCATAAAGGCCATGGAAAGGATACCGAGCACCCGGCCCCACTTGCCGGCTTTGCGTAGGTTTGCGGTGTCTTCGCCGGAAAGGCTCAGGCCGCCGCCGTAGTCTGAATCAAGGGTGGTGGAATGCTCGTACATGCTGTTTCGGTTCTTTAGGTCAGTAATGAATGTAAGCCCAATGCAGGTAAATAAGGAAAATATCGCGGCCCTGGACTTCTCCAAGGATAACGGACTCCTCCCCGCTATCGTACAGGATAACACGACGCGCGTGGTGCTCATGCAGGGCTACATGAACGCCGAGGCGCTCACCAAAACCCTCGACACCGGCCTGGTCACCTTCTTCAGCCGCAGCAAGCAGCGCCTCTGGACGAAGGGCGAAACCTCCGGCAACAACCTGCAGCTCCTTAGCATAGCCGCCGATTGCGACCGCGACTCCCTGCTTATCCAGGCCCATCCCACGGGCCCCGTCTGCCACACCGGCGCCGACACTTGTTGGGACGCGAAGAACCAGGGTGACTTCATCGACCATCTCGAACGCACCATCCAGGATCGCCGCGACCATCCCAGCGAGAGCAGCTATACCACCACCCTGCTCCGCCGGGGCATCAACAAGGTGGCTCAGAAGGTAGGCGAGGAGGCCGTCGAGCTCGTCATTGAGGCCAAGGACGACGACAAGGAGCTCTTCCTCGGAGAGGCCGCCGACCTCATGTACCACTACCTCGTGCTACTGGCCGCCAAGGGCTACACCCTCGAGGAAGTCCGCGAAGTCCTCCGCACCCGCCACAACTAGGCACCAGCAGGCGGCGGCGCGCAGGTGCAAGGAAAGGCAACCAAAGCCATCTCCCGCGTTGTTACCTGAATCACGCTCCTTAACCCCTTCACTCCTCAACTCCCCAGCCCCATGACCCTACAAGAGCGCATTACCCCCGATCTGAAAGATGCCATGCGCGCCAAAGACCAGGCCGGCCTGCGCGGTATCCGCGCCATCAAGAACGCCATTCTGCTGCAGCAGACCGATGGCAGCGGACAGGAGCTCGACGAGGCCGGAGAGATCGCTCTCCTCCAGAAGCTGGTGAAGAGCCGGCAGGAAAGCCTCGACATCTATGAACAGCAGGGCCGCGAAGACCTCGCCCAACCCGAGCGGGAAGAGATCGAAGTGATCAGCCGCTACCTGCCCGAGCAGCTCTCAGACGGAAAGCTGGAGGCCATCGTTAAGGAGGTGATCGCGGAAACCGGTGCCAGCTCCATGCGCGACATGGGCAGGGTGATGGGTGCCGCCAACGCCCGCGTGGCCGGGCGCGCCGACGGTAAGCAGGTGGCCGCCACCGTAAAACGACTGCTCGCCTAAGCACAGATGCTGAAGAAGTTAGACTGGTACATCATCGGGAAGTTCATGCGCACCTTTTTCTTTACGGTGCTCATCTTCTCGATGGTCAGTATGATCATCGACTTCAGCGAAAAGGTCGAGCGCTTCATCGAATCCGACATTCCGGCCTCGGTGATCGCTTTCGGCTATTTCCCCTCCTTCCTGATCTTCATCCTTGGCTTCCTGTGGCCGATGCTCACCCTCATCGCGGTGGTCTTCTTCACGGGGCGCATGGCGGATAACTCCGAGATCATCAGCATCCTCAACGCCGGCGTAAGCTTCTGGCGGCTGATGCGCCCCTACCTCGTTTCCTCCGGTTTCCTCTTCCTCCTGTACCTCGTCGGCGTTCACTACGTGGTGCCCTGGGCCAACGGCAACCGCGCCGAGATCGAGCGGGTGTACTTCAATAAGGGCCGGGACGAGGGCAAGACCAGCAATGTCCACTTCTACGTGGCGCCGGATACCAAGGTCTTCATGACCCACTACAGCAAGCGCGACAGCGCCGCCCGCAATTTCCGGATCGAGCACATCGTCAACGACGAACTCGTAAGCCTCACCAAGGCCCGCTCCGCGAAATTCGTGGAGGGCAATCCCGCCAAATGGCGCCTCGACAACTACGAGATCCGCACTTTCGACGGCCTCCACGAAACCCTTGAGGCCGGCAACCGGCAGACGCTGGACACGGTGCTGAACCTCCGACCGGAAGACTTCGTCGACTATAAGGAGCAGCAATCGGCTCTTTCCACTCCGGAACTACTCACCCAGATCCGTAAGCAACGGGAGCGGGGGGCGGGCAACATCCGAAAGTACGAAGTGGAGCTGGCGCGGCGGACGGCCGAACCCTTCACCATTTTCATCCTTACCCTGATCGGTTTGTCCGTAGCCGGCCGCAAGGTGCGGGGCGGCATGGGCATCCAGCTGGCCCTGGGGATATTCATCGGGGCGCTCTTCGTCTTTCTGAGCCGCTTCGCCTCCACGATCAGCGCCGGGACCGATCTGCCGGTCTACCTGGGCATGTGGATGCCTAACATTGTCTTCTTCGGGGCGGCCCTGTACTTTGTCGCCAACGCGCAACGGTGATCGATGTACGGCCGCCGTACATCTTAAAGCGTAGGCGCAGTGTTGCCTTTGGGGCGATCTTTCCCTGAAAGACAACGTATTATCAATCAACTAGCATGGATCAGAAAAAATTAATGACCTGGGGCATCCTGGGATTCTTCGCCGTGGTCGTACTGCTCATGCTGAGCAGCGCCACCTTCGTAACGGTCGAATCGGGCGAACGCGGCGTGCTGTTCCGGCGCTTCAGCGGGCTCGATAAGGCGAATATCTACCCGCCGGGTTTCCATATGATCGCTCCCTGGAATACCTTATTCGTGTACGAGGTACGGGAGGCCCAGATCGAGGAAGCGATGGAGGTGCTCTCCAGCAACGGCCTCAACATCCGCGTAGACGTTACGGCGCGCATCCGGCCCAACTACGGGGAAGTAGCCTATCTCCATGAGACCTTCGGTCCGGAATACATGGAGCGGCTCATCCGCCCGGAGGTCCGCTCCAGCGTGCGTCAGGTGATCGGCAAATTTACGCCCGAGGAACTTTATTCCACCAAGCGCGACGAGGTACAGACCCTCATTACCGAGGAGCTCTCCAATACCCTGGCCAATAACTACATCGACCTGCGGGCCATCCTCATCCGCGATATTGAGTTGCCCGACAAGGTGCGTACCGCCATCGAGGAGAAGCTGGAGGCCGAGCAGGGATCGCTGAAGTACGAGTATATTCTCACCCGCGAGAAGCAGGAGGCCGAGCGCCGCCTCATCGAGGCCCAGGCCAAGGCGGATGCCAACCGCATCCTCACGGCCAGCCTCTCGGAGAATATCCTCCGCGATAAGGGCATTGAAGCCACGCTCGAACTGGCCAAATCCCCGAACAGCAAGGTGGTGATCGTGGGCGACGCCGGGAGCAGTGGGCTACCCCTCATTCTCGGCGGCGGAGAATAGGGAATTTATTCCTCCTCCGATCCGCGGAGCAGGTCCAGGTTGTAGTTGTACACGAACTTCGGCGTCTCCACGTACAGTTTCTCGTAGAGCTCCAGGGCTACCTTTCTCGCTTCCTCATCCCGCCCTTGACTGAGCTGGTAGCTTACCAGATTGGCTTCCGCCAGCTGCTCGGTGGTGAGGATTTCAGCGTCGATCAGGTCGTCCAGTACCCTCTTTGCCTCCGGGTAATTTTCCCGGTCATAGGCCACCAGTGACCTGGCGTGCAGAAGGCGGGCCCCGAAGAGCACGTCCGGATTACCCAGTTCCTCGGCGAGTTCCAGCGCTTCCCGGTCTACCTCCCGCAGGGCCTCTAGTTGTCCGTCAGCCAGCAGCACCAGCCCTTTTTCGTAAAGGCTGGCCCCGAGCACAAGACGATTGTTGGTGTTCCGGGCGATCTCGATGGCCTGGTCGTAGTACTTGAGGGAGAGATCGTAACGCGCCTGCAGATAGTAAATATCGCCGAGGGTGTTTACCGCTTTCGCCACCCCCTTGCGGTAACCCAGGTCACTGCTGATCGAGAGGCAGCGATCGAGGTGGCTGACGGCCTCCGCAAAATTCCCGAGTACGCTGTGGAGGTCTCCGATCAGCCCTTCTGTCACGGCGATGCCCTGGCGGTCACCCAGCTCGTAGCACATTTTTAGGTCCTGTTCGAATAGTTCCAGGGCAGACTCGTAATTACCCTGCCGTTCGTTGATGCTGCCCAGGCTGCCCAGCCCGATGGCCTGGAGGCGGCGGTTGCCCAGTTCGCGGGCCAGTTTCAGGCCGGTGTGGTGGTGCTCCAGCGAGAGGGCGTAGTCACCGCTCTCGAAGTACACGATACCCAGGTTGGTGTGCAGGGTGGCCAGCCCCATACTGTCGCGGCTCTCCCTGTGGCGGGGGATCTGTTCCTCGATCACGGCGATGGCCTCCTCGTACCGGCCCAGGTTCATGTAGGTGAGGCCGAGGTGGCTGATCGTACTCGCCGAAGTGGTCGTGCCGGCCTGGCGGAGGCCGCTGTCCAGTGATCGCTTGAAGTAGGTGAGGGCGCGGTCGTAGTGGTTGGTCCGGAAAAAGAGGTTACCCATGTTGCTGTAGGCCTTCGCGATGCCGAACATATCGTCTACCGATTCGAAGAGGCCGGCGGCCATCTTCAGGCATTCCATGCCCTGCTCGTAATCGCCCTTCAGGGTATGGAGGTGACCGAGGCAGTTGTTGGCCCGTCCCAGCAGGATGATGTCGCGGCTGGATTTAGCCAGTTCACGGGCTTCCTCGTAGGCCTGCCGGGCGTCTTCCCACCGGCCTACGATCTCGTATACGCTGCCTTGGTTGATGAAGATGTTGACCGTCACCTCCTGGTCGGTCACCTGGTTCATCTTCTTGATCAGCCGCTGGTACAGGTCGAGGGCCTGCTGGTTCTGGTAATTGGAGCGGGCGTAGCTGGCGGCCTTGCTCAGGTACTCGATGGTCTTCTCGGTTTCCCCGGCCTGCTCGTAGTGGTAGGCCAGGTCGACGTAGCGCTCTTCGACGTTATCACCGTATACCTTCTCGATGGCCCGGGCGATCTGCCGGTGAAGTTGCTGCAGCCGGGTGGTGAGTTGCATCCCGTACACCGCTTCCCGCAGTAGGCTGTGCTTGAAGATGTACCGCAGCTCGTTCATGGCACTCCAGATCTGACCGCGTTCCGCCACCTCAATCTGTTCCCGCAGGTCGGTCATCAGCAGGCCGGATTCCAGACCGCTACCTTCGGCCCGCATGACTTCGTTTAGCACGGGGACGTCGAATTCCCGCCCGATCACCGCGGCGGCCTTGACGGTTTCCCGCACCAGGTCCGAGAGGCGGTCGATACGGGCGGTAAGGATGGACGTGATGCTGGTAGAGAGCTTGATACTCTCGTCGCTCAAATGAAGCAGACCATCGGACTCCTTTTCCAGCAGTTCGCTTTCCAGGAAGTATTCGAGGATCTGTTCGAGGTAGAAGGGGTTGCTGTTGGAAGCTTTCAGGAGGGTCTCGAAGGTGTCTTCGGAAACCGCTCCGCCGAGCGTGGTCTCGGAAAATTCCCGTACGGCCGCGGCCGACAGTCCGCCGATCTCTACCTGAAGGGTGGGCAGGCCCAGTTTTTCCCGCTGCTCCACGTCCAGCAGGGTGGTGTAGGCCCCGTCATCTTCGGGGCGGGCCGTAGCCAGGATCAGGAGCGGCAGGGTGCCGATGCGCCGCAGGAGTTCCCGCACCACCATCAGGCTCTCCTCGTCGATCCAGTGAATATCTTCCAGTTCCAGCACGGTAGGCTGAATGAGGCACTCCGCAATGATGAGGGTGACAATGGCGTCGATGGTATTCTGGTAGCGGCCCTGGGCGTCCAGCTGCGTATACAGGGAGTCGGGAATGATGATGCCCAGCTGCGCCGCCAGAATGGACTCGGTGCGCTCCAGTTCCGCCGCGAAGCGGTCGGCCTCCCGTGATTTCTGGCGGCGCAGGTTCAGGCGCAGCCAGTTGTGCCGGAATTCAAACCGGCGGCGGTTTTGCTCGGCGTCCAGGTCAATACTCTGGCGGAAGATGCGCTGCAAGAGGTAGGCGAAGGGATTGAAGGGCTTGCGCAGGATCTGGTCGCAGGACCCAAGCAACCAGTTGAAGGGGCGTTGCTCGTTGAGCCGCTGTCGGACCTCGTGGGTGAGGCGGCTTTTACCGATTCCGGCTTCTCCCAGCACGTAGGCTACGCCGGCGGGGCGGTGTTCGAGCAGCGGCGCGGCGAACGCAACCAGTTCGCGCACTTCCTCGTCGCGGCCGATCGGGCGGCCGCCGTAGTCGGGTTTACCCAGTGATTGCCGCCGCCCGTCCAGGGAAAAGGTGGCTTCCGGTTCCTTGACGCCCTTGTACTGAATGTCGCCCTTCGGCAGGAAGCGGAACTGTGGGCTGACGGCGATCTCTTCGTCCACCAACACGGACTGCCATTCGGCCGCGGCCATGATCCGTGCCGCGAGGTTGACGCGGTTGCCCACGCAGGCGTACTGGGCGCGTTCTGCTCCTCCCACGATCCCGGTAAAGGCGGTACCGACGGTCATGCCCATCCGGAAGCGGAACTTGTGTTGCTCCTGGGAGCTGAGCAGGTCCAGCTCGTGCTGCACGGTGAGCGCGAATTCTACGGCCCGCGCCACGTTGTTCTCGTAGGATACCGGTGCCCCGAAAAAAATGACCATCAGCGCGCCCTTGTCTCCGTAATCAACCTCCTTGAAGTACCCCCCGAAGTCCTTCACCTGGTTGAGCACCACGGTGGCGAAGCGGTCGAGCTCTTCGTGGGTATGGACGGCGTCGAAGGAAAGGAAGCAGGAAACCACGGTCCGGAACTCACCGGCCTGGTCGTAGCGGACTACTTCGGGGGGCAGGAAGCGGGTGGCGGTCTCGGGGTCCACCGGGGGCAGCTCAAGGGGTGGGACCTCGGTGTGTGAATCGATGGCCACGTCTCCCAGTACGCGGTAGGCAGCGGCATCGATCTCCTCGGTATAGACCATTCGGCCCTCGACCAGGGAAAACACGAAGTCGTTGATCACGATCTCCTGCTCCCCGGCCAGGCTCTGGCAGGTAGCCGCCCCGTCGATGGCCGGCCCCCGGAAGTAAAAAGCCAGCAGGTCCTCGCCGACGATTCCATAACTCACGGTACCGGCGGCGATGCCCGCCTTGATGCCGATCTTGAATTTACCGAACTCATTGCCGCGGTCGCGAAAAATCTGCCGGGCCCGCTCAGCGGTGCGCAGCAGGTGCATGGCGTGGGTTCGGTCCAGGGGAAGGGGGAAGACCGCGGTGAAGGCATCCCCGGCAAAGTAGGGGATAAACCCGCCGGAAGCGTAGGTGAGCGACACCAGCGGCTCGAACACTTCATTCAGGATTACCGATAGTTGCTCGGCACCGCTCAGCCCCTGCACCATCAGGGATTCCGTAAGGGGCGTAAAACCCGAGAGGTCGATGTTCAGCGTGAAGGCCTCCAGCTTACCGGAAAGTAGACCGGCTAGCAATTTTTGCTGAATGAAAGGAGGAATCAAGGGTTGCACGGGGACGGGTTACTATAGCGGGGCTCCCAAAGGTAAGCTCGGGTCTAACAAAAAAAGGCCGCCCGCGGTGCGGGAGGCCAATTGGTTTGCGCGCCGGACCGGAAAGGTCCGGCGCAGGGTTTTCTATCCTGAATTTGACCAGTTAAAGAAAAAATTACAGGTGACGGGATCCGTCGAGAATTGCAGAAGTCAGGCTGAGGCCGCCACCTAATGCACAGGCGGCCATGAGAACGTACAGTATCGTCATTTAACGCAACATTTGAGAGATGAAAATTTAATTAGCGAGAAATACGAGCTTTAAAAGTTGGCCAAAATGACTTTTTCCGGCCGTGGGTTTTAAGCTTGCGCGCAATAAACATCATTGCGCCTCGATTTCCAAAACATTCAATCACTCATTTTATTTTACGGTAACAAAATTACCAAGTCGGGCTGGTCACTGTATTTTGGTTCGGTATGAGCCGCCATATCCCAGTCGTAAATTCTGATCCGGTCCTGATTTTCAGTTAGTTGTACGGTACGCCACCTTTCAGAGTCATCGGCGTGTATCACTTCGGGTAGGGTACCCATTTCTCTCTCGGACGCCGGAAACAGGTAATAGTCGTGGCCGGCGGCGGGCCGGGGAACGTCGTTGAGGTCCAGCAACGCAATTCCGGCCCAGGGCAGGAAGTAGGTCCTGATCTCCGCATTGTGAAAGCGGAAACGATGGGTAGACATACTATCGTCGGATACCTGCAGGGCCGCGGCGGAGCGACGGCGCAATTCCAGTTGGTGCGAGGCATGGTCCTGGGCCCGCAGCGCCTGTTCGGTCACCAGATCACCGCGGTGTCCCTCTTTCAGACGGAACAGGTAACCGCTTAACCCGATAAGGACGAGACATACCGCCAGGAGGACGTACCGCCAAAGGTTGAGGCTATGGTTGCGCTCTACCATGGCCGTGATCATCTCGTGGTCGAGGTCCTGGAATTCCTGGGCGGTACGGGGTCCGCGACCTGAGGGTGGGGGAGCGATATCGTAGCTGTCGACATACGAGTTGAGCTCCTTGCGTAAGCGTTCCACTTCCTGGGCGAGGAAGGGATCCTCTTCCATCAGTTGCTCTACTTCGGAGTTGCGCTCGGGACCCAAAAGTCCGAGCACATACTGGTCCAATAGACCGCTCTGCTTTAGTTCGTCCCTGTTCATACACTGCCCCGCGCTACATACGGTACTCTAAAAACGTTTGCACAGTCGTATTGTGCGTCCGCTCCGCTACCTAAAACGAAACACCCGGCTGGTGTTCAACGGGGATCACTGCGCGGCCGACCCGTCGTAGGCCCACTTAAGGTACAGGGCTCCCCAGGTGAATCCGCCGCCGAAGGCGGTCAGGATGAGGTTGTCACCGCGTTTGAGCTGGGGTTCGTAGTCCCAGAGGCAGAGCGGGAGGGTGCCGGCGGTGGTGTTTCCGTATTTGTGAATATTCACCATCACCTTATCGAGGGGAAACTCCACCATCTTACTCACGGTCTGGATGATCCGGATATTGGCCTGGTGGGGCACCAGCCAGTTGACCGTGTCGGTGGTGAGGCCATTGCGTTCCATGACCTGGGTTACCACTTCCGACATGCCCTTCACGGCGGCTTTGAAAACGGGGCGGCCGTTCTGCCGTACGAAATGCTCCCGCGCCATGATGGTATCCACGGTGGAGGGTTTGCGCGATCCGCCGGCCACCAGATAGAGGTATTCTTCGCCGCTTCCGTCACCGTGGTGCTGGTAGTCGATGAATCCCATGCCATCGGTGGCGGGCTCGAGCATGACCGCGCCGCAACCGTCGCCGAAGATGACGCAGGTGGTGCGGTCGGTATAGTCGACGATGCTCGACATCTTGTCGGCCCCTACCACGATCACTTTTTTATGCCGTCCGGCTTCCACGAACTTGGCGCCCACCGTAAGCGCGTACAGAAAGCCGCTGCAGGCCGCGCTAACGTCGAAGCCGAAGGCGTTTTTGATCCCCGCCCGGTAGGCGGCTACGTTGGCGGTGTCGGGAAAGATGTTGTCTCCGGTCACCGTGGCGCAGATCACGACTTCCACGTCGTCCGGATCGGTATTGGTCTTCTTGAGTAGCCCCTTTAGGGCCTCCACCACCATGACCGAGGTGCCCCTGCCCTCCCCCTTGAGAATACGGCGCTCCTTGATGCCGGTGCGGGTCGTTATAAACTCGTAATTGGTGTCGACGATTGTAGCCAGTTCATCGTTTGTGAGTAAGTAGTCTGGCACATAGCCATGTACTCCCGT